>NZ_JBHZAN010000009.1:212334-236653 GCF_042754285.1 Streptomyces sp. NPDC059224 | reverse complement strand
CCCGCCGCCCCCCCCCTGGGGCCCTTGGGGGGGGGCGTTTTGGCTTTTGGGGGGGTCGGCGGCGGGGGGGGGGGGGGGGCGCCCGCCCCGGCCCCGGCGCCCTCACCCGCGCGGCTCCCTCCGCCGGCCACCCGTTCGCCGGCCCCGGCATGCGGCCCCCTCCAACGCCCTTCACCGCCGACAACAGGTGCCGGAGGCGGCAGCCGACGGAGGGGCGGGCCGTAGGTCCGCACCGGCCGAACGGGCCGCCCGCGGCAAGGCCGCGCGCAAGCGCTTTCCCCGCCCCGCGCGCGTGCCGGCTGCCCGCCGTCCACCGGCGCGACCCCGTCGCCGTACGCGAGCGCCAGGGCCGGGTCCTGACGGCGGCACCCGGAATCTGAGCCGGACCGGTGCCCTCACCCGGCCGGCGCCCCGAAAACGGGATGCACGCCGAGTGACCGGATCCCTACGCTGGAGACGCGTTCCGGAGCCGTCCACCACCGCTTTCCGAAGGGCCGTCCCTGCCCCGCGGACTCGGGGCTACTCTGCTACGCACCGACGGACGGCCGCCCGTCCCCCGCGTGCCGCCGGTTGCGTCGACCGCTCACACACCCACGCCACGGAGGCCCGTCATGGGCACCATCGTCCTGTCCGGAACCGTCGTCCTGGTCATCCTCGGCTTCGGAAACCACAACTGGTGGCTCGCCGCCGTCGCCCTGCTCTTCCTGTACGTCCACTACGGGCGCGGCTCGTCGTCGGCATCCCCGTCGGGCGGCCCGTCCGGCACGGGCGGGGGCACACCGAACGACTACAAGACCTACCGCGACCGCCGCGACCGCCAGGCCAGGTGGGAGCGCCGCTACCGGCGCGAGCGCCCGCTGGAGTTCCGGCGCCAGGAGCGGGACAAGGGCCGGTAGGAGCCCGTGGAAGGGTGTCCCCGGCCGGTCAGAGACCGGGGGCGCCCCACACCGGGAACCAGCGGCTGAGATCCTGCTCGATCCGCAGATCGTTCGCGAGGGCCGCCTTGACCTGCAACTCCAGTGCGCTGTCCCGCCGTTCACCGGACCCGGGCAGCGGCGCGAAGGGGTAGAACGTCGCCCGCTTGTAGAGGTAGACGAGCGCGAGCCCGCGTCCGCGCTCGTCCTCGAAGGAGGCCAGGGAACACAGCAGTTGCGGGCCGAAGCCGTTGACCTCCATCGAACTGTTCACCGCGTGCAGGTCGTTGACCAGTTGCGGAAGCTGGTCCGAGGTGCGCCGCGAGACCAGCCAGGAGTAGCCGTAACCGTCCTGGCTCAGCTCGACAGGCGAGCCGCCCCGGTCGGCGTCCGCGTCCAGGAGCGCCTGCACCTCGCGGTGGGTCTGCTCGAATGCCGCGCCCTCCACGGTGGCGAAGCACACCGCGCCCACACCGGTGGGCCGGAACCCGGCCGCCGCCTCCAGGGTGACCGCCGCCGAGGGCAGCGCGAACAACTGGTCGAGGTCGGGGGCGACGGGCTTGGTGCGGCCGAGCAGGATGTCCAGGAAGCCCATGCTCACCCGGCCTTCCCGGGCGTCGCCGCCTCACCCAGCTCCGCCGAGATCCGCCCCAGCTGCTCAAGGCGCTGCTCCAGGGGCGGGTGGGTGGAGAAGAAGCGCTCGATGCCGGGCTCCCTGCCGGTCGCAGGAGTGAAGTAGAAGGCGTTGAAGGCCTGGGCGGTACGGAGATCCTTGGTCGGGATCCGGGCGATGTCGCCGGAGACCTTGGTGAGCGCGGACGCCAGCGCGGAGGGCCGGCCGGTGAGCTGGGCGGCCGCCCGGTCGGCGGCCAGCTCCCGATACCGGCTCAGCGCCCTGATCAGCAGGAAACTGATCGCGTACACGGCCGCGGAGATCCCGATGACGGCGGCGAAGACGGCGGCCGTGTTCTGGTCCCGCCGGCCCCCGCCGAAGATCTGCGAGTAGAAGGCGAACCGCACGACCAGCCCCGCGATCACTCCGAGGAAGGACGCGACCGTGATCACGGCGACGTCCTTGTGCGCCACGTGCGACAGCTCGTGCGCGAGCACCCCCTCCAGCTCGGCGGGCTCCAGCCGGCGCAGCAGCCCCGTGGTCACACAGACGACCGCGTGGTCGGGATTCCGCCCGGTCGCGAACGCGTTGGGCATGTCCATCTCGGAGACGGCGACCACAGGTTTCGGCATGTCGGCGATGGCACACAGCCGGTCCACCACCGCGTGCAGCTGCGGATACTCCTCGCGCTCCACGACCCGGCCGCGCATGGCGAACATCGCGATCCGGTCGGAGAACCAGAACTGCGCCACGAACATCGCGCCCACCAGGACGACCACCAGCAGCCACGACTTCAGCAACACGATCAACGCGGCAACGAAGCCCACGTACAGCAATCCGAGCAGGAACAGCGTGACCGTCATCCGCACGGTCAGTCGCCGGTCGCTCCGGAAGCGGCTCTGCATCTGCCATCACCCCGCAGTCAGGCACTCGTCCCGCTGTCCAGTGTGCACCTGCCGACGCCCATGGAACGGTTCCGAACGTCCCCAGGAGCGGCAAAAGGTCCCTCTCTAGTACGGCGAACGCGTCTGCAGGTAGCCCAGCAGGACGATCACCGCCGCCACGCACCCCAGCACCAGCACCGTCGACACCCAGGACGACCGCCGCGGTGCCACCGGTCCCGGATCCGGCCGGAACGGCACCGGGCCGGGTGGGTTCTCCCGCCACCGGGCGGCCAGCATGCGGGCCCGCGCGGACGGCTCCTTCCGCTCCGCCTCGGCGGCCCACCTGAGGTCGAACTCCCGCTCATCGTCACCCTGCCCGGACATCCCGCGTCCCCCCGTGTCGAACATCAGTACCGAGGCACGATACGACGGCGCCCCCGTCCCGGGAAACGGGAACGGGGGCGTCCGTGGCCGGAGAGCGCGCCTGTCACACGTCGAAGAAGTGATGACCTGCCTCGGTCACCTCCGCAGATCGACGGCGCTTTCGCTCTGACCAGTGCGGACGTCGTCGTTGTCTGGCGTCGTTGGTCGTTGTTGGCCTCCCTGGAACGGCCCACAGACGGCCCCACTCCAACAGCCGAGGGTCTCGCCCCCCAGGTGAGGCCTCAACGTGGCAGGACGGAGCCAGCGGATTTGCAGTGGGCTTCGTTAGCTGGGTGTGACCTGCGGGTTTCCGTCACTCTGACGCTGCGGGGGGACACCTGGGGGAATCAGCGTTTGCTCCTTCGACGCCTGATCCGATGCCGGTCTGTCCATCGGTGTTCGGTAGGTGTACGAGATGACCGTGAGATCTTCTTCTTCCACGGCCCACGGAGAGGTGCAGTGGAGGATGCCTCCGGAGGTGGTCGGCTCCGACGCGGTGCGGTCCAACTTGATCGAGTGAACGACAACCAAAGCGTTGTCCGGGTAGTACTGGCGCTGCTTCTCAACTTCGGCTCGGGTCAGGATCACTTCCTGCCCCGCGGATGTGGTGCCCTTGATCTCGACGTGTAGCCGCTCGTCTCCTCTCGTGAGCAGGAGGTCGAAGGATTCCTTGTCACCGACGTCCTTGACCGACCAGCTTTGAGCCTTGAAATGTTCCGTGGCCATCCGGACGCTGTGGTGCTCGACAGCGCGCCGTTCGCTTGCGGTGAGCAGGAAGCCCTGCCCAGGCCTAGGCTGCCGAGTGCCCTTGCGAGCGCGACGGCCGGCGGTCTTGGCCGCGCTGTGCTCTGCTTCCACCACCTCTGGCGTCGGGTCCCCCGGGATGTAGGGAGCGAGACGTTCCGCCTCGTAGAGAGTGCCGAGTAGACCTGTCATGAAGGCCAGATCCTTCAGCAGAACCTCCTGAGAGGGCAGCTGGTCGCGCTCGTAGGCGACAGCCACCACGTTCCCGGGGCCGTAGCCGCTGCCAAGAGGCGTTCTGGCGTCCAGCTGAATCGTGCGGCGCAAGGCAGGATGCGCGGCCGCCGCGTCTGCCACAAGCGGCCACGCCCAGTCGACGCGGGCACGGAGATCTTCGGCCCTGCGTGCCTTGAAGACACCGCCCGTCCAGATGGTGGTCCCCTGATTCAACGACAGGTAGACCCGTCGGCCGGAGGCACTGAACAGGTAGACCACGTACCACCCGGTGGTTGAGCTGGGTGACTGGTCCCGGCTGAACACCCGAACCCAGGGAATCTCTGCCTTGAGACCCGTCCCGTCCCGCCCCTCAACTCCTAGGTCTCCGGCGGGCGTACCGAGCAAGGCCGCCAAATCGGCTCCGTGCGCCCGTATCAAGGCGGGTAGCTGTCGCCGGATGAAGACACCTCGTTCCTGCATCTCCTCCGTGTTCGTCGACACCCAAGACGGTTGCAGGTCAAGGACCTTGGCCAGGAGATCATCCATGCGCCGCAGCGTAGCCGCGAGCACTGACATCACACTCGCTGCGTGCCACGTAGAGCGGCTGTCGCCTACGGGAGATTTACAGTCTGATCACGCTTGACTTCTCACCTGTGCTCTGAGTTGCAGCGATGATCGAACACTGCATCTCAGAGGTTCTTGTCGTCCACGCCTCGTCCACCGCCGGTCGCCTACGGCTCACTCCGTCATGAAGCGGTGCGTCGCAAGACCGAGGCTTGCAGCGCCCATGAACGCCGCTCCACCAGCTCCTATCGTCTCTGGCATTGCTGCTCCGGCCAGATGAAAGAGGGCACCTGCCACGGCGGCCGTGCCCACACTGGCCAGAAGGATGATCGCCAGCCAGATGCCCCGCTGGGAGGGGTGGTTCCCGTTCACCTGATCTCCTTCCCTCAGCGCGCCCGCGCTGAGATGCCTCGTTCGCCGCCACCTCCCCTGGCGGCGACGAATTCAAGGTGACAGATGAAAAACTGCAGGTCAAAGCAGGTCTAATGGCTTCCTGAAGGAGACAGATCGCCATCACGCTGGAGTGCTTCAGCTCCTTCGCAGTAGTGCCACAGCGTCTATGCAGAAGACCTTGCGCGGCCCTACAGGAAGGTATAAGTAGGTATTTCCTGGACCCCCTAGTACCCCTGGGACCCCTGTACCCCCGTTTCTCCTTCAAGAAGGTAGGCGAACTTGCCGAACCCTCTTCACCCCGTTGCAGTCATGCAACTTCAGAAGGCCGTCACCCGTGCTGCAAGACGCGGGAAGGTGCCGTTTTCCCCCACCTTCGTCAGGTCCCAGGTAGACGGGGGACCGCCACCCCTTGCACGACTCGTACAGGGCGGGAGAGGCGGCGAGGTTCGCCTCAGGCTCTACCTGTGCATCACGATGATGGCTACGGCCGCCCCGCATGACATCCGTCAACCGCCCGCTCCGCACGCGTGGGCTCGCATGCTGGCATTGCCGCCGGATACAGGCCCGCGACGCGTAAACAGCAATCTAAAGTGGCTGAACGATAATGGGTTTATCAAGCTAGAGCCGCGACAGGGAAATACGCCCAGCATCAAACTCATTTCCACAGAAGATCCCGATGGACCGTACGTCCGGGCAAGCGAACAAGGACGATATGTCGGCATACCCGTGGAATTCTGGAGTGAGGGCTGGATAACTCATCTCAGTGCCACGGGCATAGCTCTTCTCTTTGTGCTTCTCGAAGCGCTGGGCGGCTATACCGAGCCGCGCTACATTCCCAGCGAACGACGCAGTTCATACGGCCTCTCCCATAACACGTGGACTAAGGCAAGGAAAGAGCTTGAACATAATGGCTTCCTATTGGTGAAGCGCACCCCTCAGGGCAGCGACTTCGATTATCAGAGATTGAGAAATTCCTATTGGATAGATGAAGATAGATTCTACGACCCGCCCGGGGCGCTCATTCCGCCGGCTTCCCCTCTCTACCAACCCCCCAAACAGGACTAATCAATGACATTTCAGTTAGATCGATGGATACGCCCGCTTTATGTGATGAGGGAAAGCTCCGCCGGTGCGCAACCTATAAGATTCCTAGGTACTGGCTTCATTTTTCCAGGCGGAATCCTGATTACATGCCGTCACTGCGTGGACTTCACACTGGAGACCTATGAGCACATCGCGGGAGCAATAGAGGTAGCGCCAGGAATGTACTCAAGCGAACGGCTTAGTAACCTCTGCTTCGAGGAAAGCGGCATGGATATGGCCGCGGCAACCGTACAAACCAACGACTCGGGCTTGATATTGGGGATCAACTCTCCGGGCATCGGGCAAGATGTTGGAACTTTCGGATACCCCGGCACATACGGACGACTCCCGGAAGGAAGAGTGCTTGGAGATCTTTCGTTCGATCAGCAATCACGCTGGCTCGAAGGCTACGTAACGCGAGCCTTTAAGTACGAGCTGCCAAACGGAGAGATTCGCCCTTCCTGGGAGCTAGATATGCCAACCCCCGGGGGGCTAAGCGGCGCACCCCTTCTTCAGCTCCGCGCACCGGTTGCGGAGGGCAGAGGGGTCGTCATTGGAATCTGCTACGGCCGATATCTAGCCCCAGGAGAACCAGACGTTGGAGGAACTGCTATCCCCGGCTATGTATTCGGACTCGCGCATTACTACCAGAGCTTGATGAATGCAAGATTCAGCATCCTAGAAGGTGCCACTCTAGGACAGTTCCTCGCCGGTCACGGAGCGCTACTGGACATGAGTGCCACTTCGTAGGCGCAGGGGTGGGCCGTCCTTGCACGTACAGGGCAGGCAGCACCCCGGGGTACCGTACCTTCGCGCGTGATCTGCACCGACCCGGGTGATTGAGCCTCGTCACGCGCCGGCACCACAATGGACGCCCTGTTGCCTACAGGACGCTTTCCCACCTCCCGCATGGCTGTCGGGAGCGTCCGCTTAAGTGTGTCCCGGAAAATCACTACCCCACCGCAAAATGATCATATAAGGTGCGGCCCAGACATCACTAGAGGGGCCCGTATGTTGCGAAAACTCAAGCGCTCACGTTCAGTTGATAATCGACCCTTGACTGATCAGCTTGCAGACGCGGTGCTGGAGCAGATCCGCAAAGGATTCGACCCCGAGCGGATTGATGAACTGATCGCAAAGGCTGTGCCTGAGTTCATCGACGAGATGGCCCCTCTGCTGGCCGGGCATATCAAGAAAGATAAAAAAACACTCCGCGCGAACAAGCGGGCAGAGAGAGGTTTTGATCGACGACTCGACAAGCAGTGGGGGAAAGCTCTAGATCTCTATCAGATCACCCTATTCATGTGTATCGAATTGGGGGAAAGTGCAGCTGGTCGTGACAGTGAATCCCTGACGCCGACCGAGCAGAACATTCTTGAAGCGCTTACAGGCCTTCATGTAACTGCTTGTCGGGTGGCTGGCGAAATCCTAACCCTTCTCTCGCATGGTCACCCCAGGGGGGCCTTGGCGCGTTGCCGAACACTGCATGAGACTGCTGTTATCGCGGGCCTGATTGCCGAGTCGGCCACAGATGCGGTTCACTGTGACTTGGCCGAGCGCTTTCTTGACCACGAGATCGTCGGGCGCAGACGCGACGCTCTTCAGTTCCAGAAAGATCACATTGCCTTGGGGGAAGAGCCGCTCGAACCGGAAGTTCTGGACGAGATTGAGCGTCGATACGACGAAGTAATCGCCAAGTATGGAGCGGACTTCAAGAGGGATTACGGCTGGGCCAAGAAATTTTCCCCCAATGACAACTTCAGAGAGCTGGAGGAGAAGGCGTCTCTGAGCCATGTGCGACCCTACTATCAATGGGCGAGTAGTGAGGTGCACTGCGGGGCCCGTGGGTTGAGCCATAACTTCATCGAATATCGAGGAATCACTGTTCGTGACGTCGGCAAGACGAACATTGGACTTATTGATCCGGCGAGCATGGCCCTTAGCTCCCTCCTTCAGACCACATTCGCTTTGGCGGCTGTGAAGGTTTCCGACGGTGTGGACATGGATGCCATTCTCCACATGCGAGCCATTCAGGAAATAATGTCGGCGTGCGGCGATGCCCTATTTGAGGCACAGGAGCGCATTGACCGAGCAGAGCAGGATATCCTCAAAGGCATGCAAAAGAACTGATGAGGTGTCAAGTCGACCAACAGCAACACCTCCAAGTGTTGCTCTGACCAGCCCGGGAACGGCACGTTGATCGATGGTCGTCCCCAAGCCTTCCGCTGCCTGTGTGTTCGGTAGCGCCTTCCCTCTCCGCGGAGATGGCGCGTTCTGGGGCTTGGCAGTGTCCCGAGCGGGGGAGGCAGCAATGATCCGCCGGAGGGACCGGGGGAAGGGAGGGACCACGGATGCCGAACCAAAGCGTGTACGGGAGCTACGCAGAGAGCAAGGCAGACACCGCGGCGAGAAGGCAAGGCGACGAGTACCGAACCGACGCGATCGGGGAGGGCCTGGCGGCCATCGCCTACGCCCTGCTCGACGTCGCCGCAGCCATCCGCGAGAACACTGAGGCTCGGCAGCAGTAGTAGCGGCGATGGGCTCCTGTTTTCATGCAGGAGCCCGGCTCGCGGGTGCCGCTGCGCCAGGGTTGTAACGACCGGTACATGACCCGCTCTGCCTCCGTGAGGGATCCCCTCAACACGCTTTCCAACTGTCCGCGCGACCGTACAGGGGCGTCCGTGGGGGTTCGCGCGGCAGGTCAGACGGGGTGCGCGTACGGCGGAGAACGCTGGTGTACGTCAGCGCACTGGACAAAGACCAGGACAACGAGCGGCGCCGAGTGAGGGAGGGAAGGCGAGGCCATCGGCGGTCGCATGGGGAGTGCAACACTTGTTGCCATTGAGTGCCCACCGGCGGCCGCCGAGGTCAGAGAAGGGGAGGCCACGTGCCGCAGCAAGCGAGTCCGCGCGGGACCTTTCAGAAGATCGCAGATCAGCTCAAGAAGCGGATTGAAGCGGACCCAGAGATGGCGGACCTGCCGACCGCCGCGGAGGTCATGCGTGATAACGGAGTCTCGCGTGGAGTAGCACTCCGGGCATTTGCGGCTCTCCGAGAGGATGGCGCTGCCGAACCGGTCCCGGGTGGGCGCTGGCGCGTGGTCAGGGCTGGGCAGCGGACCGACCGCCGGCCGCTCACCGAACGGCTCGCTGACGTCTTCACGGATGACCGTCTTGAAGTCGGGGCAGCCTTCCCCAGCGCTTCCGCGCTGTCCGAGAGGTTCGGTGTCTCGCGCCCGACAGTGACCAAAGCCCTCGTGGAGTTGGAAGCTGCGGGATGGCTGTCAGAAGGGGGGCAGGGCAAGCTGCGGACCGTGCGGGCCCTGCCGAATCGAGAGGAGAGTTCCTCGCTGTGACGGGACTGACCGAGTGGGCATACCCGCTCGCCGAATCGCTGCTTTCCGATCCGTTGCCCCGCCGCTGGAGGCACTCGGTGGGAGTTGCCGAGCGCGCGCGCACCATCGCACCGATCCTCGGTGCGGACGCGGAACTCTTGGAGGCGGCTGCGGTCCTGCATGACATCGGATACGCGCCGGACCTCGCCAAGACGGGCTTTCATCCACTGGATGGGGCCCGCTACCTCCGTGACGTCGCACAGGCCGACGAACGGGTTGTGAGCCTGGTCGCGCATCATTCCTGTTCATGGATGGAAGCAGAGGCCCGGGGACTGCGCGAAGAGCTTGAGGCCGAGTTCCCGCGCGAGGACGCACACCTCAATGACGCACTGTGCTACTGCGACATGAACACGACGCCGGATGGGACGCCCACGAATCCCGTGGACCGGGTGAACGAGATCACCGGCCGCTACGGTCCGGACAGCCTGATCGGCACGTTCATCCGTCGGGCCGAACCAGAGATCCTCGCGAGCACTTCGCGTGTGCTCGAACGGGTCGCTGCCGGTAAGCGTCAGCCGATATAGGGCGTCGGACGCGTCCGGTCCAAGGCGTGCTCAATCCGGAGCCGCATGGTGGGGTGGATGTCGAACGTCGGCAGGTCCGCTGGGGCAACCCAGCGGACCTCTGTCGTCTCGTCACTCGTACGAACCTCACCGCCGACCGGCCGGGCCCGGAAACAGATGCTGAACTGCTGCCGGACTTCACCGTCGTCGTACTGCATCACGTGCCCGGGGTCGGTGTAGATCCCGGACATGTCGACGACTTCGGCCTTGATCCCCGTCTCTTCCCAGACCTCTCGCGCAACGGTGTCGCTGATGGACTCCCCCACGTCGTGACCACCGCCGGGCAGTGCCCAACGACCGTTGTCGGACCGCCGGATCATCAGCACCTCCCCCACGTCGTTCTGCACGAACGCGACGACGGACGGCACAACCGAGTTGGCCGGCGGCGCGTCGGGGTCGTGAAGGTAGTCGATCCGTCCCATGCTCAGGCTCCCGTGCTGCTCTCAAAGTCCGCGTCGGTGATCTGACGCGCGTTCTCCCAGGTGTGTTCGATGCTATTCGCGTACGTGTCGAACAGCCCACCGTCGGCCAGGCGACGCAGGTGCAGCACGGGGGCCAGGTAAGCACCGATGCCGTAGACGTGGGGGTTGACGAGCATCTCGTCATCAGCCCGGTAGATCGAGTTGTAGAGAGTCGAGTCATGCAGCCGGAACCCGATGTCCGGGTGACTCCGCATGAGCGGACGGTAGAGCACCATGGCGTTACGAATCTTGCCGTCCATGATCTGGTGGCCTTCATCTATCCCACGCTGCCTGACGGCCGCACTACCGGGGTCCCCGAGCAGGATCCGCACGCGAACGCCAGCCGCCACCTTCGCCTTGAGAAGGTCATGGAACAGCGGATCTTCCGACAAAAACAGACCGGAGTAGACGAGCACGTCAAGGGTCTTCTGTGCTCTGCCGTAGATCTCGCGCCACAGCCCGGACGGCACGGTGTGTCGGTGGGGGTAGACCGTGCCAATCTCAGCTTTGGACAGGTCAGTTGCGCTGTCGACTGTGCGGTCGTCGTCCCACAGTGACGTGACGTCGACCTTGAGAACGGCGGCCGTCGCGTACTGGTGACGCCGGTACGGCACCTTGCCCTGCGTGATCCAGCGTTCCACGGTCTTCGGGTTGACCTCGATCGCTTCGGCCAACCCCTGAACGGTCATACCCCGAGCTAACAGAGCCGAGCGCAAGCGTTCGTTGGACATCTGAACCCCCGTTGGGACGTCTAGGGACGTCTTGACGGTAGCCAGAACTCCCGAAGCCGTCCACGCGCGGGGTGAACAACTCCCTCGACCTGCGGCGATTCTGAGTGTGCGCCAAGGAGTCCCGGCGCGAAACCAAGAGGTTCCGTCAGCAGACTTGACGGACCACTGTGCAGTACCTGTAAAACAGGTACTGCATCCATTGAACGGAACAACTCAACGGAAGCGGCTCATGCCGCACGTGCAAAGGGCGGGGACGCTGCAATCCCGCTACAGGCCAGAGGACAGGGCTTCGGCCCGACTGGCGAGGTGGCCCGGTGACCGCGAGCAACGGCCGGCGAGTGGGGACAAGGTCCCCCTTGCAGTGCGTTTTCCCTGTTCAGCGGTCCGAAGGAGTCGCAGTGAGTCGACGAAAACGATGCGCGCGGCCGTGATCGACCGGCACGGCGGCGCCGTTTCCTCCCTGGTCCGGGAGCACCTCGAAGTGCTGTGGACGACCGGTCACCTTCCACCGATTCGCGGCGGCTAGCGCCGCGCCGGTTGCCTCTTCCCGCCCGTGCGGAGCGCGCCTGGTGCGCGGGTCCGTCCGGGCGGGGCGGGGGGAGCCGGAATCGCCTGGCCCCACCACACGAGAGCGGTCCCCGGGTCGCACCCCGGGGACCGCGTACAGGCACCTGAGTGGAGGCACCTGTGATCACCAGTCTGACAGATGCGGAGCGGGCGGACCTGGCCCGTAAGACCGCGGAAGCGAACAAGCGCAGCGCGGACAACGCCCGTGCCCGGGGCGGCCGTTGATGGCTGGCTCGGAGCACGAGAGGACGAAGCCGCCGCTTCCCGTCCGTCCCCCGCGCCCGCACCCGCACGCGTGGGTGCGCTGATGGCGACGGACCCCGCGGCCTGGCGCTTGGAGGCGAGCGCGGACGCGTGGGCGGCCGACCTCGATGGGCAGGACCCTGCGCCGGCCGCGGCTGAGCTGGCTTGGCAGCAGCAGGAGATCCGCACCGCCTACGAGGACGCGGCTCACCTGACCGAGCAGCCCCGCTAACACCCGCCACCTCTACAGCCCCGGTGACCAGCCGTGATGGGCGCCGGATCGGATCCGGCCCGGGGCACGCACCGCCACCTGTTCGCAGACCTGAGAGGAACCCGACATGGCCGAGATCACCGACCGGATGCGGCGCCAGGCCGACGACAACCGGCAGGCCGCCGTCTGGGCCCGCGACCACGGCAACGAGCAGCGGGCCAGGCAGTTGGAGGACCGCGCCGACGAACTGGAATCCGGCAACGTCACCGACGTCACCGACAAGCTCTCCGCTCTCACCCGATGGGCCTTCCGCCGCTGACAAGGGGCGGCTGGCTGGCTCTGCGCGGCGTGCGTGCCCGCCGCGTGCGCCGCGCCCTGACCTCAGTGAGGGGAGGTCTTGATGTGCGACTACTGCCACCACCGTGATGGCAGCCATCACGTGCAGTGTCCCCGCTTCTGAACCTGTGAGCCCCGGCGACCAGCCGTGAAGGGCGTCGGATCGGATCCGACCCGGGGCGCCGGCCGCCATCACGCGGCCCGCCGCACCGCTCGTGTGCGGCTTCCACCACAACGGCGCGCGGCTCCCGGGGTGCCTCCCGGGAGCCGCTGAAGGGCCGTTCCCCTGACTAGGAGGACGCACGACCCATGGACCCCATTGTGACTGTTCAGGACGCGGTGACCGCGTTCGCTGACTGGATCGAGCCGACGAATGCGGAGCTGGACGCGATCGAGCAGGAGCTCCCGCTGATCCTGGCGGACGTCGACCTGCTGGACGCGCAGATCATCACCTTGGACCGCACCCCGACCGAGCTGGACGGGCGCCGGATCCGCCGGGCCCGCCGCCGGGCGCTCGCCGCCCGCGTCGCCCTGCTCAACCGCACGGCCGGCACGAGCCTGCCCGGCGGTGCCGCATGAGCACCCTGACCGGACAGACCCTGACCGCCGCACACGCGGAAGTGCGGGCGGAAATCGCATGGACCGACAGCAAGACCGCGCTCCTGCTCGCGTTCGTCGGCGCGGTCCTGGCCGGCGCCTACACCGTCGGCACCTCCCTCCCCCTCAACCCGCCGGCCGTGGCCGCCGGAGTGCTGGGGATGGCGTTGCTGGTCGGCGCGGCGAGCGTGCTGCTGACGTCGGTCCGCCCGAACCTGAACGGCGGCCACGGCTTTCCTCTGTGGGCGACCCTGACCCCCGAACAGATCACCGAGAACCTGTCGCGGGATCTCGCCGCCGACATCGCCGGACTCTCCCGGCTCGCCGTGGTCAAGTTCACCTGCCTGCGCCGCGCGGTCGACCTGACCCGCGCCGGCGGCGCCCTGCTCGTGCTCGCCGTGGCGCTCGCGCTCGGGGGTGCGGCATGACGGACGCTCAGACCCTGGGGGAGATGACGCCCGCGCTGCGGGCGTTGCGGCTGCTCGCCGCCGAATGCTCGCACCTGCCCGCCCCGTTCGTGCACCTGTCGCCGATCGATGCCGGACGGCTGGAGCTGTCGCTTCACGACGTGGACCTGACGGGTGAGACCTTCACGGTGTTCGAGACGTGGCGCGAAGCGCTCGGCCTCGCCCCCGACGCGGTGGTCTTCCACGTCCAGGGCGACGGCCGCACGCGGGTGCTGCGCGCGGTAGGCCCCTTCGGCGGTGCCGAGGTCGCCCTGACCGCCTACGCGGCTGCCCCGGCCGTCGACACGACCGCGGTAGGGGGTGCGGCATGAGTGCCAAGTCCACCAAGACCGTGCTGCCGGCCGTCGCGATGACGGCGGTGTCCATGGTGCTCACCCTGGCCGTGGTCGTGATGTGGCTGGGCACGGCCGTGCCGTGGCCGGTCGCCCTGGTCGTCGGTCTGGGTATCGACGGCGGATGGCTGGCCACCCTCGCCTATGAGCGGCGCCTGGCCGCACAGGGCGACCACAGCAACGCCGTGACCGCCGTCGGCTGGTCGTTCGGGGCGCTCGCCTCCGGGGTCCTGGTCACCCACGCGCTCACCGCCGACCAGTCGACCGGGGCATGGCTGGCGGTGGCCTGGCTGCCGCTCGCCGCGAAAGCTCTGTGGCTGGTCCACGGGCTGTGGGAGCGCACCGCGCTCACCCCCGGCGCGCTGGATCAGATCCGGGGCATTCAGCAGGAAGCCCGCGACGACGCGGCCGTGGCCCGCGCCCGCCTGCGGGCGGAAGCGTCCACGGAGGAGACGCGGCTGACGGCCGTGACCGAGGCCGGCGCCCGCGTCGCACGCGTCCAGGCCAAGACCGCCGAGACCTTGGCCGGGGCGTGGTCGACGCTGGAGACGGCCCGCAAGGGCGAGAGCACCGGACGGGCCCTGACCAGTGTGACGAGTCGCGTCACGCCCGACGTCACGCCCTCATGGGATCTCCCGGTGTGGGGGCCCAGCGAGCCGGTTGCGGCGCTGGAGTCGGCCCCCGCGCTCACGGACGCGGCGCTTGACCTGTTGGTCGACCAGATCCGGCACAGCCAGGAACCGCCGTTGTCGTACCGGGAGATGGCCACCCGCTTCCGCGCGGCCGGCCACTCCGCCTCCGAGGTCCGCTTGAGGGCCGCCTGGAAGCGCGTGGTGGCCTGATGTCCGCCGCGTGGGGCAAGTGCTACGACCCGTCCGGCGCGCTCTACGGCGTGCCCACATACCCCTGGAAGCTCGCCCCCGACGGTCTCGCCACGCGCCGCCAGTTACGGGCCCAAGGGCTGCGTCCCGGCGGCCAGCCGGTAGCGGCGCAGGTCATGCGCATGAACCGTCGCACCGGAACCCCGAAGGTCGCCTACCTCTACCAGGTCGACCGGGCGATTCCGGTGCGGCCGATGACCTCTCGCAAGTGGGGCGCGCTCGCGCTCGCGATGCTCGCCCGCCAGACGTGCCCGAAGTGCCAGCTCACCTACAGCTACTGCCTTCCGACGTCGCTCGGGATGTGCGTGCTGTGCGCCTACCCCGAAGGGTCCCGCGATGGAATCGCTGCCTGACATCCCCCGGGTCGTCCAGCTCCCGGACGGCACCTACACCTACGCCGACCACCTGCCCGCGGCCCCGCAGCAGCAGCCCTACAGCGGTCCGCAGGTCATCCACCAGCACGTGCACCAGGCCCCGCCGGACCGCACCGTGCAGCGGATCGCGCTCGGCTCCGGGGTCGGTGCCGGCGCGGTCGCGGCCGGTGTGTACTTCGGCCCGCTGCTGGTCGGCGTGCTCACCGCCATGGCCGCCAACCTCGCCCTGCTCGCCCTGATCGCCGCGGTGTGCGCGTGGGGTGTGGTCACCGTCGTCCGCTCGGTGGGCGGCGAGGACGGCAAGCGCGCCGCCGACACCGTCCGCCGCACCCGCGGCCGGCGCTGACGGCTGCCCGCGGTTCCGGGACTCCCCTTGTCCCGGAGCCGTGGGGAGCCGGACAGTCCGGCCCGGAACGGGAGACACCGTGAGCAGCGCACCGCTTCGCTTCACCGCCGGTGAGAAAGCCCGCCTGGCCCTGCTGGTCGCCCGGATGGCCAAGCGCGGACTCGCCGATGACCGCCAGTTCGGCGGCCGGGTCGACCAGAGCGACCTTCAGCGCAAGGTCGAGCGGATCGAGAACCAGGCCCGCAAGCGCGCCGAACAGGCCCGCACCAGCAAGAACCGCAAGTAGCAACGCCCCGGGGGCGGTCGTCCCGGCCAAGGAATCAGACCGCCCCCGGGCCACCCACCACCCACTTTGTGAGCAGCAGGGAGTACCCAGAATGACGGACAGCACGACGGGCCCCAACCTGCGCCCCGTGCCCGCCCCCTTCCCCGACGACGACGCCCCGCCTGCACCGGTCGCGGTCGACAACCCGGCGCTGCCGGACCCGAAGGTACGCATCGAGAAGCGCAAGCCGGTCCTTGCCGGATGGCTCACCAACCGGCGGGACTTCGCCGCGACCGCCCGGCACACCGGTGCGAACGTCGGCTACGTCGCGCTCTACCACGGCGTGCGCATACCCGTGTACGCCGGACGCCTCGCCCTCATGTTCCCGCGCGGGGCGTGCCGGTTCATCGCGTCCACCAACCGGTGGGTGTGGGACCGCGAAGCCGCCCCCCTGCGGGAGTTCGCGGTACGGACCGAGGACGTCGAGGAGTACATGCGCCTCGCTCGGCTGCGCGCCGGCCGGATCCGGCTGCGCGGCCTGGTCACCCTGGTCGCCGCCGTGTTCGGTCTCGGCTTCGCCCTGTACCTCTACGTCCTGGCCCCCGCCTACCTCTACGCGTTCGCCGCGGGCGGGGTTCTGCTGCTCGGCATCGGCGGCCAGCAGCCCGACGCCCCCATCGTCGGCCCCGCGGTCCTGAAGACCGAGGTCCAGAAGCTCACCGGCTCGATCGTGCTGCGCGGACTCGACTCGATCGGCAACCCGAAGATCACCGCCGCCATCAAGAAGGGCGGCGACATGAACGGGATGCGGTTCGTCTCGGAGATCGTCCGGGACGGGCCCGGCTACCGCGCCGACCTGGACCTTCCCTACGGCGTCACGCCCGAGGACATCATGGAGGCCCGCAAGCCCCTCGCCTCCGGTCTGCGCCGCAAGACCGGCTGCGTCTGGCCCGCCCCCGACCCCGAGCAGCACGAAGGACGGCTGGTGCTGTGGGTGGGCGACAAGCCCATGAACGAGACCACCAAACCGGCCTGGCCGCTGGCCAAGGCCGGCACGGTGGACCTGTTTAGGCCGGTCGTGTTCGGCAACGACCAGCGCATGCGTGACGTCTCGGTCACGCTCATGTTCGCGTCGGTCGTGGTCGGCTCGATCCCGCGCATGGGCAAGACGTTCCTGATGCGGCTGCTCCTGCTCATCGCCGCCCTGGACCCGCGCGCGGAACTGCACGCGTTCGACTTCAAGGGCACCGGTGACTTCGGCGCGCTGGAGCCGGTCTGCCACCGCTACCGCGCCGGCGAGGAAGACGACGACATCGAATACGTCGTCCAAGCGCTGCGGGAGCTGAAGGAAGAACTGCGCCGCCGGGCGAAGGTCATCAAGTCCCTACCCCGCTCGCGCTGCCCCGAGTCGAAGGTCACCCCCGAACTGGCCGGTGACAAGAGCCTCGGGCTGCACCCGATCGTGGTCGGCTTCGACGAGTGCCAGGTGCCCTTCGAACACGAGCAGTACGGCAAGGAGATCGAGGCCATCTGCACCGACCTGGTCAAACGCGGCCCCGCGCTGGGCATCGTGGCCATGTTCGGCACCCAGCGCCCCGACGCGAAGTCCCTGCCCACCGGCATCAGCGCCAACGCCGTGCTCCGGTTCTGCCTGAAGGTCATGGGCCAGCCCGCCAACGACATGGTGCTGGGCACCTCGATGTACAAGTCCGGCTACCGGGCCACGATGTTCTCCCGCTCCGACCGGGGTATCTGCTGGATGGCCGGTGAAGGCGACGACCCGCGCATCGTCGCGTCCGCGTTCGTAGACGCGGTCGCCGCCGAACACATCGTCGCCCGCGCCCGCACCGTGCGCGAGCAGTACGGCAACGTCACCGGGCACGCCATCGGCAAGGGCCCGGAGACCACCGGCACCGGTTCCGACATCCTCGCCGACACCCTCGACGTCATCGCCGACGACGAGAAAGCCGTGTGGTGCGAGCGGATCGCCGCCCGCCTCGCCGCCGCCCGCCCCGAGACCTACGCGGGCTGGCAGGGCGAGAACGTCACCGCCGCGCTCAAGCCCTGGGGCATCAAGCCGGGACAGGTCTGGGGCACCACCGACGACGGCGAGGGCGCCAACCGGCGCGGCATCAAGCGCGCCGACATCACCGCCGCGATTACGCGCCGTAACGCCGATCGGGCCGCCGCCTGACCCCAGCACGGGTGCTAGACCTAGCAGCCACCGTTGCTAGGTCTAGCACCCGTACTAGCAGCCCGCACCGCCGCTGATCAGCCAACTAGCGTCTAGCAGCCCACCTGCGAAAACACCCTGAAACCGCCCTTGGAAGGGATGTGAGCCCCCGTGGCCCTCGCTAGCTGCGCCCTCCTGCTCGCCCTCGCCGGTTACGCAGTGTTGTGCGCCGTCCGGCCGTTCGCGCCGTGCCGGAAGTGCTCCGGGACCGGCATCCGGCAAGCCGGCCGCCGCAAGGTCAAGCTCTGCCGCCGCTGCCACGGCCGCCGCTACCGGCTGCGCACCGGCCGCCGGCTACTCAACACCGGCCGTGCCGTCCACCGCGACGGCACCCGCCACCCCCACCCTCGCCGCCTCAACGACCGGGAGTTCTCCGAATGGCCGTGACCGTCTCCCTCGTCCTGCTCTTCGGGCTGGTCCTGTTCTTCCTGCTGCGGAGCAACAGCCTCAGCGCCGGCTCCGCGTTCATCGCCGTCATGTTCGGGTTCTTCCTCGCCTCCACCGGCGCCGCCGGACCCATCAACGACATGGCCGCCGCCGTCGTCCAAGCCCTCCCCAACCCGTAGGCAGGAGAGCCGTGTTCGAGATCCGCGTCATCTGCGACCCCGACGACACCGACCGCGTCACCACCGCACTCACCGGCACCTTCACCGCCGGCGCGGTCCGCGCCTACCCGACCCGGGACGGCAACCGCACCCGCCTGTACCTCACCGCCGACCACCGGCCCGACCCGGAACCCTTCCCGACGCCGGAAACCGCGTACGCGCCCGCACCGAGCATCGTCAGCGAGATCGGGTGGACCGCCCGCACCCTCGCCGCGGCCGAATGCTTCACCGAACTGGACCGGATCTTCTACCTCCGCAAGGCCGCGCTCCTGGACCGTATCGCCCTGCTGGACGAACCGGATGAGGTCGGCGACGCCTCGGAGACCGCGCTCACGTCGGCCCGGATGCTCCTGATGCTCGACACCGATCGGGCCCACATGGCTCCGCATCTCGTGGACCAGGCCGACCAGAACCCCCGCGGCTACATCCGACAGCAGTACGCGCGCCAGGCCGAATGCGTCTGCGACGACCCGGGCAAGGGCGACTGCCTCATGCACCCCGACCCCGACCACTAGCTATGCCAAGGGCGGCCCCCGTCTCACGCCAATGATCCGGGGCCGCCCTCGCTCGCCAGTCACCCATCAAGGAACTGGAGACATCCAGCATGACCCTACCCACCCGCATCCCGCGAGCGCTCACCCTGAGCGAACCCTTCCGGGTGCTGGACGCCTACTGCTGCATCGGCGGCGGCACCGCAGGCCTGCGCCGCGCGTTCGGCCCGAACGTCCACATCACCGGTGTCGACATCGAGCCTCAGCCGGACTACTGCGGTGACGCGTTCCACCAGGGCGACGCGGTCGAGTTCATTCGCGCTCACGGCCACGAATTCGACTTCATCCACGCCTCGCCCCCGTGCCAGGACGGGTCTGCCCCGACCAAGGGCACCAACCGGGCCCGCAACGCCGCGATCGGCCGCACCTATCCCCGCCTCATCGCTCCCACCCGGGCCGCGCTGGAGACGACCGGCCGGCCGTGCGTGATCGAGAACGTGGCCGGCTCCGAAGTCCGCAAGGACATCCGCCTGTGCGGGGAACAGTTCGGCCTCAGCGTTCTCATGCACCGCTACTTCGAACTCGGAGGCTGGACCACCCCGCAACCCGTCCACCCGCGCCACCGCGGGCGGGTGCGCGGCTGGCGGCACGGCACCTACCACGAAGGCCCCTACGTCGCCGCGTACGGCAAGGGCGGCGGCAAGGCCACCGTGGAGGAGATCCGGGCCGCCAAGGGCATCGACTGGTCCACCGACCACTTCCGCCTACGCGAGGCACTGCCCCCCGCCTACATGGAGTGGATCGGCCGCGCCTACCTCGCCACCCTCGCCCCCGCTTTGGCGGTGGCGGCATGAGCGAGCACCTGCGCACCGCCCTGCGTCTGGCGACCGACGGCCTGCTGCCGCTTCCGCTGCGTCGGGGGAAGCTGCCGTTCGGGAACTGCCCGAGCTGCGCGCACAACGCGTGCGGCGGCCGGCCGAACATGAAGTCCCTCGGGCCCTGCTTCTGCCCGCGGCCGTGCCACGGTTGGGCCGCTGCCACCACCGACCCGCACGTCCTCGCATCCCCCGCGTGGGCGACAGCGTGGCGGCAGGCAGCGGCGGTCGCCTACCACCCCGGCGGCGCCGGCCTCACCGTGGTCGACCTGGACGACCCCGCCGCCGTCCAGTGGGCCCGCGAGACCCTGCCGACCACCCGGACAGTGACCACGACGCGCGGAGAGCACTGGATCTACCAGGGCACCATGCCGTCCTCGAACGGCGTCCGACCGGGAGTCGACATCAAGTCCCTTGCGGCGTACGCCCGTTGGCTCGGCACCGGCACGGGCACTATGAGCCCTCTCCCGGACTCTGTGCGCGCTCTGGCAGTGAAGGAACCGGCACCGGCCCGCAGGGCGCCACAGAGCCTCACAGTGCCCCTGAGGGGCCATGGGGGCGAGTGCCCGCACCGCACACCCACCTACCTGGACCGTGGGGTGTCCATGGGCGTGCAGCGGATCACCGAGGCCCGCAGCGCGGTCCACGCGACCGTGTACCGGACGTTCCTCGCGGTGCTGTCGACGCACGGCCGGTGCGGGTGCCTCACCGACGCCCACGTTGCTCGGCTGTTCACCGCCGCGCAGGCCAAGGGCGAAACGGCCCGGCACTGCACCGACGCGTGGACCAACGCCCGCACCGCACTGGGGATGTAGCCATGTCCGAGGACGACAAGACCCCGGCCCGACAGATCATCACTGACTACGCCCAAGCGCACTTCCGGTACTTCCGCACCATCGACGGCACCGTCTACGCACAGCGCAACGGCCACCCCGTCGCCCGCCCGATCCGCTCCCAGGGCACCACCGGAAGCCACCGCCAAGAACTCATGGTCGGCCTCTTCAAAGACGGCATCGGCGTGTTCAACGGCACGGCACTTAAGGAGGCACTCGACTTGATCGAAGCACTCGCACTCACCGAGGACGTACAGCCCACCCACATCCGCGTCGCCCCGGGATTCGACGGGGCCACATGGCTCGACCTGGGCCGCACAGACGGCAAATCCGTCCGCATCCACCCCACCGGCTGGGACATCCGCACCCCCGACCCCCAGGAAGTCTGCTGGCGACGCACCCAGCTCACCGGCGAACTCCCGATGCCGGCCCGGGACACCGACGGCAAGGGCATCGACCTCCTACTCCGGCTCTGCAACTTCGCCAGCGCCGAGACCGAATGCCTGGCCCTCGCCTGGCTCATCGGCTGCCTCGAACCGTCCGTGCCCGTCCCCGCACCGTTCCTCACCGGCCCCCAGGGCGCCGGCAAGTCCACCGGCGGCCGGATGCTGGTGCGGATCATCGAAGGGATGAGCGGCGACCTGCGCCGCGCCCCAAAAGACGAAGAGAACATGATCACGGCCGTCGCCGCCGGATGGGTCACCGCCCTGGACAACCTCTCCCACCTGCCCCCGGACCTGTCCGACCTCATGTGCTGCATCGTCACCGGCGCCGAGAGCATCAAGCGCGCGCTCTTCACCGACGGCGACGTCGTCCGCTCCCGCTACCGCCGCCCCATGCTCCTGACCGGAATCGACGTCGGCGTCATCCGCCCCGACCTCGCCGAACGCCTCCTCCCGCTCCGTCTCGTGCGGCCCCGGGTACGGCGCACCGAAGCGGAACTGTGGGCCGAGTACGCGGAGATCCTGCCGGTCGTCCTCGGCTCCCTGCTGGACCTGACCGTGAAGGTCCGGGCCGCCGCCGCGGACACCCCCACCGACCTGCGGATGGCCGACTTCGCCCACCTGTGCGCGCAACTCGACACGGCTACCGGCTTCGGCGCTCTCGCCGCGTACCGGGCCAGTCTCGACGACCTCAACGACGACGTCATCGAAGGCGACCTGCTGGCTCAGACGGTCCTGCAGCACGCCGCCGGCCTCGACCCGGGTGCGGAAGTCCGCATGACGTCATCGGAATGGCTGCACTGCCTCACCAGCCTCTACAGCGGCGAGGAGTGCCGCCCCCTGCCCAAAGGCTGGCCCACCACCGGCAAAGTCCTCTCCGACCGCCTCAAGCGCCTCCAGCCGACCTTCGCCGCCCGCGGCGTCCTCATCGACTGGGGCCGCACCAGCTCCGCCCGCTACATCGAAATGACCCGCCCCCCGCTCCCGCCCCAGAACCAGCAGGAAACGGCGTTCTGACCCGCGCCACCGGGCGCCGCACTGAAACAAGCAAGAGGAGCACCCCGGCCCCGGGTGCTCCTCTTGCTGTTCTCGGCGGCCTGCCGCCGCTGCACAAGTCGCGCCGCGCAGCGGCTCCTTCTTCACGTCCTGAGCTGCGCACAACCACAGACACCACCCCGTCTCTTTCCTAAGAGAAGAGACGCTGCGTCACCCACGTCACCAACCACCCGAAACCAATCCCTGACCAGCGGCTACAGCGATGACGCAGACGGCCAAAACCTGCGTCATCCCCCGTCACCCGTGTCACGCGTGACAGAGCCCCGCCCCGCCCTGTGACACGCCCCGCCCTGCCCGCGTCACCACATAAGCGCAGGTCAGAGCCGCAAATGACGTGCGTGACGCGATGACGCAGAAATCCGCGCCTCGGACAGGTGCGGGCTGCAAAGCCCCCTGAAATCAACTCCGTTCCCAGGCTCTGCTTTCTCTGGAGGCCTCAACGTGCCGACCGTTGTCGCGAGCGACCCCCGCGTAATCCTCCGCGGCGGTCTGCCAGACCGGTACCTCACCCCCGACGACATCGCCGACATGTTCGGCGTGCCGCTCGAAACCGTCTACCAGTGGCGCCGGAAGCGCACCGGTCCGCCCGGCTTCCGCATAGGCAAGCACCTCCGTTACGACCCGGCCGATGTGCGCGCCTACGTCAGCCAGCGCAAGAGCGTCTGCCAGGGCGCCACGTAGCCGACCAACCACCGAGACAGCAGGGAGCGCCGCCGTGGGCGGCTCTCCCTGCTGCATGTCGAGAGGACCGCCGCCGTATGGCTGGCCATATCCAAGACCGTTGGTACAAGACCGAGACGGCATCCACGGGCAAGACGATCAGGGCAAAGACCGACCGATATGGGACGGGCTTGCGCTACCGGGCCCGCTACGTCGCCCCGGACGGGAGCGAACGCAGCAAGTCCTTTCCGGACAAACAGAAGCGACTCGCGGAGGCGTGGCTGACGCAGATCGCGGCTGACATGACCCGTGGCCAGTACGTCGACCCTTCCGCCGGCAAGGAGACGTTCAGGGAGTTCGCCACTCAGTGGCTGGCATCCCAGACCACGGACCCTTCCACCATCGTGAACATGGAGCTGAGGTTCCGGCTGCATGCCTTCCCCTACATCGGTTCTCGCTCCCTGAGCGCGTTCCAACCGGCCCATATCCGTACGTGGGCACGGGCCCTCGCAGACTCCGGGATGGCAGCGTCGTATCAGCGGACGGTCTTCGCGAACGTCTCCGCCGTGTTCGGGGCCGCCGTGGATGACGGCATTCTGGCCCGGAACCCTTGCCGTGCAGGCTCCGTGCGGGCTCCCAAGCTGGATCGGCGGAAGATCAAGCCGTGGACGCGTGACCGGGTGGTCGCCGTCCGGGATGGACTCCCGAGGCAGTACGCGACGGCCGTCGATGTCGCTGCCGGGTGCGGTCTACGGCAGGGCGAGATCTTCGGGCTTGCCGTCGACGAAGTCGACTTCGTCGGGGGAGTGGTGCACGTCGTGCGACAGGTCAAGCTGATCGGACCGCAGATGGTGTTCGCCCCGCCCAAGGGCGGCAAGCTGCGAGACGTGCCGCTGCCCGATGTGGTGTCGGATGCGCTTGCCTCCCACATCACCAGCCGGCCCCCTATCGACGTCACCCTGCCGTGGAAGACCCCGGACGGCCCGCCCGTAACAGCGAAATTGCTGTTCTACTCGCGGGAACGGAAGGCGCTGAACAGGAACTACTTCAACATGTACCTGTGGAAGCCCGCCCTGATCGCCGCCGGCGTCATTCCAGAACGGGCCCCGGGGGAGCGGTTCAAACAGTCGCGCGAACACGGTATGCACGCCTTGCGGCACTACTACGCGTCGGTCTTGCTGGACTCGGGCGAGAACATCAAGGCCCTGGCCGAGTACCTCGGTCACTCCGACCCGGGGTTCACGCTCCGGACGTACACGCACCTCATGCCGAACAGCCAGGACCGTGCCCGCAAGGCCATCGACGCTGCATTCGGCGTACCAGGTGCGGACACGGCCCCGGTGAAGTCGCTGCACTGACCCGAGCGGCAGCGCGGCCGGGAGCTCTCGACACCGGCCCGCGGTGTTGGGCCCGAAACAGGCCGTGGGGGCGGGGGGTACCACCCGCGGAGGGCCCCCCCCCCCGCCCCCCCACCACCCCCCGGGCGGGGGAAACCCCCAACACAGACGGGGTTTAAAAACAAAA
>NZ_JBHZAN010000009.1:195657-212324 GCF_042754285.1 Streptomyces sp. NPDC059224 | reverse complement strand
CCTTCCAGCGGAGGAAGGACACGGCCGACGGCCCACAGACGGCCCAGGGGAGCGGATACCCGCTCTGACCTGGGGCGATATCACACGTCGAAGTAGAGCTCGAACTCGTGCGGGTGCGGGCGCAGCTGGAGGGGGGCGATCTCGTTGGTGCGCTTGAAGTCGATCCACGTCTCGATCAGGTCCGGCGTGAAGACGTCGCCCGCGAGCAGGAACTCGTGGTCGGCCTCCAGACGGTCGAGGACGGCCGGGAGCGAGGTCGGGACCTGCGGGACGCCCGCGTGCTCCTCGGGGGCCAGCTCGTAGAGGTCCTTGTCGATCGGCTCGGCCGGCTCGATCTTGTTCTTGATGCCGTCCAGGCCCGCGAGCAGCAGCGCCGAGAAGGCCAGGTACGGGTTGCCGGAGGAGTCGGGCGCACGGAACTCGACGCGCTTGGCCTTCGGGTTCGAACCCGTGATCGGGATACGCATCGCGGCCGACCGGTTGCGCTGCGAGTACACCAGGTTCACCGGGGCCTCGAAGCCGGGCACGAGGCGGTGGTAGGAGTTCACCGTCGGGTTGGTGAAGGCGAGCAGCGACGGGGCGTGCCTGAGGATGCCGCCGATGTAGTAGCGGGCGGTGTCCGACAGGCCCGCGTAGCCGGCCTCGTCGTAGAACAGCGGGTCGCCGTTGGCCCACAGCGACTGGTGCACGTGCATGCCCGAGCCGTTGTCACCGAAGATCGGCTTCGGCATGAAGGTCGCGGTCTTGCCGTTGCGCCACGCCACGTTCTTCACGATGTACTTGAAGAGCTGCAGGTCGTCGGCGGCGGCGAGCAGGGTGTTGAACTTGTAGTTGATCTCCGCCTGGCCGGCGGTGCCCACCTCGTGGTGCTGGCGCTCGACCTTCAGGCCGTTCTTCTCCAGCTCCAGGGAGATCTCCGCGCGCAGGTCGGCGAAGTGGTCGACCGGCGGGACCGGGAAGTAGCCGCCCTTGTAGCGGACCTTGTAACCACGGTTGTCCTCCAGGGCGCCGGTGTTCCAGGCACCCGCCTCGGAGTCGATGTGGTAGAAGGACTCGTTCGCGGTGGTCGCGAAGCGGACGGAGTCGAAGACGTAGAACTCGGCTTCGGGGCCGAAGTACGCGGTGTCGGCGATGCCGGTCGACGCGAGGTAGGCCTCGGCCTTCTTCGCCACGTTGCGCGGGTCGCGGGAGTACTGCTCGCCCGTGATCGGGTCGTGGATGAAGAAGTTGATGTTGAGCGTCTTGTCGCGGCGGAAGGGGTCGATCCGCGCCGTCGACAGGTCCGCGCGCAGCGCCATGTCGGACTCGTGGATCGCCTGGAACCCGCGGATCGAGGATCCGTCGAAGGCGAGCTCCTCGTCCGGGTCGAACGCATCGACGGGCACCGTGAAGTGCTGCATGACGCCCGGCAGGTCGCAGAATCGGACGTCGACGAACTTGACGTCCTCGTCCGCGATGAACTTCTTGGTTTCGTCGGCGTTCTGGAACATCCAGCTCCTCCTACTTCCGGGCGTTCCCGCGCCGGGGTGGTAGTTCGTTCGTGCGGCCAGTGCGGTGGCACACGCTGTCCCCGACCCTAGGGACGGGTGATTTCTCGGGCGTGACCCATTTGTTTCGCTGAAGTTAACCGGCCTTGTTCCACCGTAGCTCCGGAGCACCCCGCCGGGCGCCGCCCGTCCGCCCGCGCAGTACCGTGTCCCGGTGGACAACAGGCAAGCAATGGGATCGTGGCTCTCCGGGCCCCGCGCGGCCATGGAAGAGGCCGGTGCGGAGTTCGGGTACCGGGGCGAGCAGCTCGGTCTGCCGGAGGACGGGCCGGGCTCCGTCGCCCGCCCGGGGCGGCGGCTCGGCGCGCTGGTCGTGGACTGGGCGCTGTGCGTCTTGATCGCATACGGCCTGATCACCGACGGCTACAGCCCGGCCACCGGCAACTGGGCGCTGCTCGTCTTCCTCGTCCTCGGAGTCCTCACCGTCGGTACGATCGGCTTCACGCCGGGTAAGCGGCTGTTCCGGCTGCGGGTGGTCGGCGTGGAGACGGGACGGGTGCAGCCGTTGCGCGCGCTGGCCCGCACGGTGCTGCTGTGCCTGGCCGTCCCGGCGCTGGTGTGGGACCGCGACGGCAGGGGGCTCCACGACCGGCTGGCGAAGACCGTCGAGGTCCGTATGTAGCCGCGGGCCACTGGGGCCGGTCGCACCGTTCCTCCCCCAGCCTTCGGCCGGGGGTGCCCCCAGCGCCCCTCGCGGGGGCGGCTCACCTGCTCCGCAGCAGCCGGGACAGCACGTCGCGCAGTTCTTCCTCCGGGTCCGCCACCGCGCCGTCCGAGCGCCAGGCCACGAATCCGTCCGGGCGCACCAGGACCGCGCCGTCCGCCGTCGTGCCGTGCGCCTCGGCCCAGTCCGTGCCCGCCTCGTCCAGGACGAGGTCGGCCCCCGCCGCCCCGATGCGGTACGTGTCCAGCCGGAGCCGCTCCGTGTCCGCGATCCGGCGGGCCGCCGTGTGCCAGGCCGCGCCCGCCGCGGAGCCCGCGTCGCTGAGCAGCACCAGGGACCGCTCGTACAGGTCCAGCGTGGAGAGCCGTTCGCCCGCGCGCCGCAGCCACAGATGGGGGGCCCGGCTGCCCGGCCGGCCGGTCAGGTTCATCCCATCGGGTACGACCGGCTCGCCCGGGTCCGCGCCGACGACCGCGCCCTTCGGGTACCGGTAGCCGAGGACGATGTTGAGGATCCCGTCGCGCTTGCCGGCACCGATGCCGGGCGCGGGCGCGAACCCGGGGTGGCTGTGCTCCACCGAGCGGGCCGAGGCGCGGGCGCTGGTGGCGACGGCGACCGGGCGGCGCTCGGCGTCGTACGACTCCAGCAGCCCGGGGCCTGCCCAGCCGTCGAGCACGGCCGCCAGCTTCCACGCCAGGTTGTGCGCGTCCTGGATGCCGGTGTTGGAGCCGAACGCGCCGGTCGGCGACATCTCGTGCGCGGAGTCGCCGGCCAGGAAGACCCGCCGGTCCGCGTACCGTTCGGCGACCCGTTCGGCCGCCCGCCAGGAGGCACGGCCGGTGATCTCGACGTCGAGGTCGGCAACGCCCACCGCCCGGCGGATGTGCCGGGTGAGCCGCTCCTCGGTGAACTCGTCGAGGGTTTCGCCGCGTTCGGGGTGCCAGGGGGCGTGGAAGACCCAGCGCTCCTTGTTGTCGACGGGCAGCAGCGCGCCGTCCGCCTCCGGGCCGGTGAGGTAGCAGCAGATGAACCGCCGGTCCCCGACCGTGTGCGCGAGAAGCTTGGAGCGGAAGGTGATGCTCACGTTGGCGAACAGGTCGCCGGGGCCCGTCTGGCCGATGCCGAGCCGGCCCCGGACCGGGCTGCGCGGCCCGTCGGCGGCGACCAGGTAGTCCGCGCGGACGGTGTACATCCGGTCGGAGTCACGGTCGCGGACGTACGCGGTCACTCCTTCGGGGTCCTGCTCGAAGGACTCCATCTCGTGGAAGTAGCGCAGCTCGCCGGTGAGGGACTCGGCCGCCTGGCGCAGCACCGGCTCCAGGTCGTTCTGGCTGCACAGGCACCAACCCGTAGGGCTGAATCTCGCGATGCCGCCGCCGGGGTCGATCTCCCTGAACAGCCAGTCGCCGGCGTCGCCGGCCAGCGTCGGGGCCTGCAGGATGCCGTGGTTGTCGGCGAGGAGTGAGGCGGCGGACTTGATGCCGGGCTCGATGCCGGCCTTCCGGAACAGCTCCATGGTCCGCACGTTGTTGCCCCGGCCACGGGGGTGGACCGAGGTCCCGGAGTGCCGCTCGATCAGCATGTGCCGTACGCCTAGACGGCCCAGGAACAGGGACATGGACAGGCCCACGAGGGAGCCGCCCACGACGAGGACGGGGACCTGGTGATCGGTTCTGTGCTGCATCGGGAACTCCAGGAACGGGTGGCGGGGCGTCAGGTGCCTTGGGACTTCCATGCCCCTTCCGCGCCGTTCGGAGGGGTTCCGCGTGCGCAATCACCCACCTGGTTCACGCGAGTCGCGCGCTTCCGAGGACCGGCACAGGATCAAGAAGCGCTGACGCCGCGTCATCGGCGGAGGCGTAGGCCGCTGCCCCAGCGAAGGAGATGTGCGAAGCATGACGACGATCTCGGAAAAGGTTTCGGAAAAGCTGACCCGCCCGGTGTCGAAACGGGTCTCCCAGACCGTCTTCGACGGCTCCCGGCTCCGGGTCGTCCTGCTCGTGGACGTCTTCGACGGCGCGCAGCAGCAGTTCCTGGAGGCCTACGAGCAGCTGGGCAGCCAGGTCGCCAAGGTGCCCGGGCACGTCAGCGACCAGCTCTGCCAGTCGATCGAGAACCCCTCCCAGTGGCTGATCACCAGCGAGTGGGAGAGCGCCCCGCCGTTCCTCGCCTGGGTGAACAGCGAGGAGCACGTGGAGATGGTGAAGCCGCTGCACAGCTGCGTCCGGGACACCCGTTCGCTGCGTTTCCAGGTGGTCCGTGAGACCGGCGGCCCGTCGGCGGACGCGGAGCGGATCCTGCAGGACGGGCCGCGGGTGGGCGACGGCGTGATCCGCCACGCGCTCACCTTCACGGTCCGGCCGGGCAGCGAGGAGAAGGTCGCGAAGCTGCTCTCGGACTACGCCTCGCCGCAGCCGGAGGTCGACGACTCCACCCGCCTGTGCCGGACCTCGCTGTTCATGCACGGCAACCGGGTGGTGCGGGCCATCGAGGTGCGCGGCGACCTGATGGCCGCCCTGCGCCATGTCGCCCGGCAGCCCGAGGTGCGGGCCGTCGAGGAGGCCATCAACCCCTACCTGGAGCAGGACCGGGACCTCAACGACCAGGAATCCGCACGGTTGTTCTTCACCCGGGCGGCGCTGCCGGCGGTGCACCACGTCGTCGCCGAGGAGCTGGCCGAGGGCGACCGCCACGCGCTCTGCTACCCGGCCCGTCCGGGCTGCGGGCTGCGGCTCGCCGAGCTGCTGGCGCAGCAGGACGAGGCATCGGCCGAGGACCCGGCCAGCCCGGTGCTGCACAGCACGGTCTTCCAGCGTGACGACATCGTCGTACGGCTGGTCGAGCAGCGGCCCGGCACCCCCGTGGACACCGTCCCGGCCCACGCGCTGACCGCACTGCTGGACGGGGAGGCGGTGCGGATGAGGCTCCTCACCGACCGCCGCTCGCCCGACGCCTGACTCCCACCACCGCCGGATCACCCCCACGGAGGAACTAGAGATGAAGCCCATTCCCAAGATCGTGGATCTCAGCGAGATCGAGCCCAACACGCGGCGCGGCGGCGACCTGCGCGCCATGCTCACCCCGGCCACGGTCGGTTCCACCAGCGGTTTCATGGGTGTGGCCATCGTGCAGCCGGGCGACCGGATCGCCGAGCACTACCACCCGTACTCCGAGGAATTCGTGTACGTGGTCTGCGGTGAGATGGAGGTCGACCTGGACGGCGAGCCGCACCCGCTGCGGCCCGAGCAGGGCCTGATGATCCCCATCAACATGAAGCACCGTTTCCGCAACGTCGGCAGCGCCGAGGCCCGGATCGTCTTCCACCTCGGCCCGCTGGCACCCCGCCCGGCGCTGGGCCACGTCGACACGGAGGAGACGGAAGCCGCCGTCGCCGTGGGGCAGGTCCGGTCGTGACCCGGCGCGTGGCGGTTACGGGCATAGGCATCGTGGCTCCGGGGGGTGTGGGCGTACCGGCGTTCTGGGACTTGCTCGCCTCCGGCCGGACCGCGACGCGCGGCATCACCTTCTTCGACCCCTCCGGCCTCAGGTCGCGGATCGCGGCCGAGTGCGACTTCGACCCGGCGGCGCACGGGCTTGCCACGGAGGAGATCGAACGGGCGGACCGATACATACAGTTCGCCCTGGTCGCCGGTGACGAGGCGGTCCGGGACTCCGGTCTCGACCTGGCCAGGGAGAACCCCTGGCGGGTCGGGGTGTCCCTGGGCACGGCGGTCGGTGGAACCACCCGACTGGAGCACGACTACGTCCTGGTGAGCGCCGGCGGTCAGCACTGGGACGTGGACCACCGGCAGGCGCAGCCCCAGCTGCACCGGGCGTTCTCCCCGAGCACCCTTGCCTCCGCGGTGGCGGAACGTTTCGGCGCCCAGGGTCCGGTACAGACCGTCTCCACCGGCTGCACCTCGGGCCTGGACGCCGTGGGCTACGCCTTCCACACCGTGCAGGAGGGGCGCGCCGACATCTGCATCGCCGGTGCCTCGGACTCCCCGATCTCACCCATCACCATGGCCTGCTTCGACGCGATCAAGGCCACCTCCCCGAACAACGACGACCCCGAGCACGCCTCGCGCCCCTTCGACAACCGCCGTGACGGCTTCGTCATGGGGGAGGGCGGCGCGGTGCTCGTCCTGGAGGAGCTGGAGCACGCCAAGGCCCGCGGCGCGCACATCTACTGCCAGCTCGACGGCTACGCCACCTTCGGCAACGCCTACCACATGACCGGTCTCACCAGCGAGGGCCTGGAGATGGCCCGCGCCATCGAGACCGCTCTCGACCACGCCCGCCTCGACCCCACCGCCATCGACTACGTCAACGCGCACGGCTCGGGCACCCGGCAGAACGACCGCCACGAGACCGCGGCCGTGAAGAAGGCGCTCGGGCAGCACGCCTACAGCACGCCCATGAGCTCCATCAAGTCCATGGTGGGCCACTCGCTCGGCGCGATCGGCGCGATCGAGGTCGTCGCCTGCGTGCTCGCCCTGGCCCACCAGGTCGTCCCGCCCACCGCGAACTACGAGACCCCCGATCCCGAGTGCGACCTCGACTACGTGCCCCGGGTCGCCCGCGAACGGCCCCTGGGCGGCGTCCTGTCCGTGGGCAGCGGGTTCGGCGGCTTCCAGTCCGCGGTGATCCTGACCCGGCAGAGAGGACGGACACGATGAGCGAACCCCGGTCTCGACGGGCGGCCGTCACCGGCATCGGTGTCGTCGCGCCCAACGGAACCAGCACGGAGACCTTCTGGAAATCCGTCCAGGAGGGACGCAACGTCCTCGACAAGGTGACCCGCGACGGCTGCGATCACCTGCCCATGAAGGTGGCCGGCGAGGTCCGTGACTTCGACCCGGCGGCCGCCGTCGCGGAACGCCTCATCGTCCAGACCGACCGCTTCACGCACTTCGCGATGGCCGCGGCCGACCTGGCACTCGAAGACGCCCGGCTCGGCCGCGCCGACACCGACGGTTCGCCGTTCGACGTCGGCGTGGTCACCGCGGCCGGCTCCGGCGGCGGCGAGTTCGGCCAGCGCGAGCTCCAGCGGCTCTGGGGCAAGGGCAGCCGGTTCGTCGGCCCCTACCAGTCCATCGCCTGGTTCTACGCGGCCAGCACCGGCCAGATCTCCATCAGGCGAGGCTTCAAGGGGCCCTGCTCGGTCGTCGCCGCCGACGAGGCCGGCGGCCTGGACGCCCTGGCGCACGCCGCCCGCGCGGTGCGACGCGGTACCGACGTCATCGTGGCCGGTTCCACCGAGGCGCCCATAGCTCCGTACTCGATGGTCTGCCAGCTCGGCTACGAGGAACTCAGCCGGGAGACCGACCCGGCCCGCGCCTACCGTCCGTTCACCGAACAGGCCTGCGGGTTCGTGCCGGCCGAGGGCGGCGCCATGCTCGTCGTGGAGGACACCGGCTCGGCCCGCAGACGCGGACTGCCGGTCCGGGCCACCATCGACGGACACGCGTCGACCTTCACCGGGGCCTCCCGCTGGGCCGAGTCGCGGGCCGGGCTCGCCGAGGCGATCCGCGGCGCGCTCGCCGAGGCCGGCTGCGCCCCCGAGGAGATCGACGTGGTCTTCGCCGACGCCCTCGGCGTGCCGGCGGCCGACCGGGCGGAGGCGCTGGCCATCACCGACGTGCTCGGCACGCACGGCAGGCGGGTGCCCGTCACCGCGCCCAAGACCGGGATCGGCCGGGGGTACTGCGCGGCCCCCGTGCTGGACACCGCCGCGGCGGTCCTCGCCATGGAACACGGCCTGATCCCGCCGACCCCGGGTGTCCACGACATCTGCCACGACCTCGACCTCGTGACCGGCAGCGCCCGCGCCGCCGCACCACGCACGGCGCTGGTCCTCAGCCGGGGACTCATGGGGTCGAACTCGGCACTCGTGCTGCGGCACGGCGCGGCCGGGTGAGCCGGAGAAGAGACAGCTGCCCAGCAGCGAAGAAGGAGGAGTCCCCATGTCCATCACCGTGGACGAACTGTCCGAACTCATGAAGAAGGCCGCCGGCGTCACCGTCGCACCGGCCGACCTCCAGGACCGGGCGGACAGCGGCTTCGACGCCCTCGGCGTCGACTCGCTCGGCCTGCTCGGCATCGTCGGCGAGCTGGAGAACCGGCACGGCGTGCCCATGCCGGTGGACGCCGAGCGGTGCAAGACCCCCCGCCAGTTCCTCGACCTCGTCAACAGCGCCATGCCCGCGGGAGCCTGACATGACCGGACACACCCAGAACGAGATCACCATCGCCGCGCCCGTCGACCTGGTCTGGGACATGACCAACGACGTGGCCAACTGGCCCCAGCTGTTCAGCGAGTACGCCGCCGCCGACATCCTCGAGCAGGAGGGGAACAAGGTCACCTTCCGGCTGACCATGCACCCCGACGAGAACGGCAAGGTGTGGAGCTGGGTCTCCGAGCGCGAGACGGACCGCCGCGGCCTGCGGGTCAAGGCCCGCCGGGTCGAGACCGGCCCGTTCGCGCACATGGACATCGTCTGGCAGTACGAGGAGGTCCCCGCCGGCACCCGGATGGTCTGGACCCAGGACTTCGCCATGAAGCCGGAAGCCCCCGTCGACGACGAGTGGATGACCGACAACATCAACCGGAACTCCAAGGTCCAGATGGCCCTGATCCGGGACAAGATCGAGAAGGCGGCCACCGGCCGGCGCCCCGACCCGGCCCTGGCCGACTGAGCGGAGGACACCGTGCACCAAGCCCTGATCGTCGCCCGTATGGCGCCGGGCTCCGCTCCCGACATCGCGAAGGTGTTCGCGGAGTCCGACCGGGGAGAGCTGCCGCACCTCGTCGGGGTGGTCCGGCGCAGCCTCTTCCAGTTCGGCGATGTGTACATGCACCTCGTCGAGTCCGAGCGCGAGCCCGGACCCGCCATCGCCAAGGTCACCTCGCACCCCGAGTTCAAGGGCATCAGCGAGCGCCTCACGGCGTACGTCAGCGCGTACGACCCGGAGACCTGGCGTTCCCCGAAGGACGCGATGGCACAGCGCTTCTACCTCTGGGAGCGCGACGGCGGTGTGTGAACCGTCGTACCGCCGTACGCCGACGGTGCCGGACCCGCGCACGACGCGGGCCCGGCACCGGCATGTCCGGGGCCTGCCTCAGGCGGGCACCATGCAGTCGAAGGCGTGCAGGTACGGGTTGACCGGGCGGATGTCGTTGACGCTCAGACCCGCGTCGGTCAGCCGGCGCACCATGCTGTCGGTGGTGTGCTTGGCACCGCCGACGTTCAGGAGCAGCAGCAGGTCCATCGCGGTGCTGAACCGCATCGACGGGGTGTCGTCGACCAGGTTCTCGATCACCACGACCCGGGCCCCGGGGCCGCCCGCCGCGACCACGTTGGCCAGCAGCTGCGCGGTGGACTCGTCGTCCCACTCCAGGATGTTCTTGATGATGTAGACGTCCGCGTCGACCGGCACGGCCTCCCGGATGTCACCCGGCACGATCCGTGCCCGGTCCTCCAGGTCACCGCCCGCGCGCAGCCGCGGCAGGGCCTTCTCCACCACCTTCGGCAGATCCAGCAGGTAGCCCTTCATCGCCGGGTACTTGTCCAGCAGGCAGGCCACCACGTGCCCCTGTCCGCCGCCGAGGTCCGCGACCGAGCGGCTGCCGGACAGGTCGAGCAGGGCCGCGACCTCGCGGGCCGACTGCTCGCTGGAGGTGGTCATCGCCCGGTTGAAGACGTCCGCCGACTCCGGGGCGTCCTCGTTCAGGTAGACGAAGAACTCCTTGCCGTAGAGGTCCTCGATGACGTTGCGGCCGCTGCGCACCGCCTCGTCGAGCTTCGGCCAGGCGTCCCAGGTCCACGGCTCGGTGCACCACAGGGCGATGTACCGCAGGCTGTGCGGGTCGTCCTCGCGCAGCAGCCGGGAGGTCTCGGTGTGGGCGAACGTCCCGTCCGGACGCTCGGCGAAGACGCCGTAGCAGGACAGGGCGCGCAGCAGCCGGCGCAGCGGCCGGGGGTCGGTCTGCACCGCGGACGCCAGGCTCTCCACGGTCATCGGGGCGTCCCCGAGCGCGTCCGCGACGCGCAGCCGGGCGGCCGCGCGGACGGCGGCGGCACAGGCCGCCCCGAACACGAGCTCGCGCAGCCGCATCGACGGGGGCGGCGCGTCCTGGCGCGTCGGCTCCGTCGCCGGCGCCGAGAGGTCGCGTGCTGGTGCGGTCATGTGCCGCCTTCCTTCCTTCGGGGTCGTACGGCTGTCAGGTCAGCACAGACCCGCGGGCTTGGACTTCTTGCAGCTGTTGCTCTTGAACCTGTTGCCGTGCTTGGCGGCTTCCTGGTTGATCAGGTCGGCGGGTGCGTTGCCAGACAGCTTGTTGCCGGTGACCTGGTTCCTGTCGCTGGTGGCGCCCACGAAGCTCTTGAAGACCACGATGCCGCCGGACAGCGGGGACTTGCCGGAGTTGCCGGTGACGGTGTTCCCGGTCACCAGGGTGTCCTCGGCGCCGGTCAGGACGATGCCGGAGCCCTGCAGGAAGAACAGCCGGGCGGTCTTCTTGCAGTACTTGTTGTTCTTGACGAGCCGGTTGTCGGCGATGACGATGCGGCCGGCCTTCGGCTTGTTCTCGTCGCCGACGACGAAGACGCCCGCGCAGTTGCCGTTCACCGAGTTGTCCGAGACGGTCAGGTTGCGCAGCCGGCGCACGGTGACGCCGACCCGGTTCTTCTCCACCAGGTTGTGCTCGACCACCGTGCCGTGGGTGTCGGTGGCACCCTTCTCCGTGGTGATCGAGTTGGCGAGGAACAGCCCCGCGTCGCCGTTGCTCCGGATGACGTTGTACCGGTAGGCGCTGTGCACGGAGCGCTCTTCGGCGATGCCCCACAGGCCGTTCTTGACGGCGGCCACGCCGTGCACGTCCAGGTTGGCCGTGTCGGCCGCCATGACCCCGGTCCGGGAGAACCCGGTCAGGGTCATCCGGGTGATGGTGACGTTCTCGACGGGCCTGCTCTTGGTGCCGACCACGCAGATGCCGTTGCCCATCTCCGCGCAGGACTTCCCGGCGGCGGCCTTCCCCGACGTGGTCTTCCTGGCCTTCTTCGCCTTCTTGGCCGGCTGGAGCACGGTCGCCGGGCCCACGCCGCTCAGGGTGAGGTCGGACTTGGTCACCCGGACGCTCTGGCGGTACGTGCCGGCCAGCACCATGACGGTGTCGCCGGGCCTGGCGGCGTCGACCGCCTTCTGGATGGACTCGCCCGGATGCACCAGGAAAACTTGGTGCGTGGCGGTCGCCGGAGCGGCGCCGAGGAGGGAGCCGCACAGGGCGGCGCTGCACGCGAGGTATGTAATATGGCGTTTTGTCACATTGGTCAGGCTAGGAGCAGATGACCCGATAACCCGCCGGATGCTCCGTTCGGCGGCGTGTCCTCCGGACCGCGCGGGAAACGACGAAGGCGCGGCGGTCGCACTCGACCACCGCGCCCCGGATCCGCTGGCGTGTTCTACCGCCCCCGCGGCCCGCCCTTGGGCATCCGCATGCCCTTGGGCATCGGGCCCTTCGGCAGCGGCATGTTGCTCATCAGGTCGCCCATCGCCCGCAGCCGGTCGTTGGTGGTCGTCACCTGGGGACCGCTCAGGACCCGCGGGAACTTGAGCATCGTGGTCCGCAGCTTCTTCAGGTCGACCTGGCCCTCGCCGGTGCCCACGATCACGTCGTGCACCGGCACATCGGCCACGATCCGGGCCATCTTCTTCTTCTCGGCGGCCAGCAGGGTCTTCACCCGGTTCGGGTTGCCCTCGGCGACCAGGACGATGCCGGCTTTGCCGACGGCCCGGTGCACCACGTCCTGGTTGCGGTTCATCGCCACCGCCGGGGTCGTCGTCCACCCCCGCCCGATGTTGTCCAGAACGGCGGCCGCGGCACCCGGCTGGCCCTCCATCTGGCCGAAAGCCGCCCGCTCGGCCCGGCGGCCGAAGACGATGGCCGTCGCGAGGAAGGCGAGCAGCAGGCCCAGGATGCCCAGATAGACCGGATGGCCGATCAGGAAGCCGATCACGAGGAAGACGGCAAGGGTGCCGAGACCGACACCCGCAAGTACAAGACCGATCACCTTGTCGGCCTTGCGGGTCATCTTGTACGTCAGGACGATCTGCTTCAGTCGTCCCGCATTCGCAGCGTCCGCTGCGGGTTCCTTCCTCGCCATGCCCCGAAGTCTACGTGGCCCCGGGAGTGCCTTCGACGGCAGTGCCCGGGAAGGGCTGGAGAAGGGCTGGAGGAGGCCGTCAGGGGCGGCCGGCGACCTGCTCCAGGAAGCGCTGCGCCTCGACCCGGTCCTTGGCGCGACGGCGGTCCTCGAGCACGGAGGTCCAGGCGTTCTGGCGGGCGGTGCGCTGGCCGCCGCTCATCAGGAGGGACTCGACGGCGCGTAGCGCGTCGGTGAGGGACGGGATGGCGTTGGCGCGGACGGGCGCGGCCTGCATGGTGAAGGTTCTCCCTCGGCGTGGGTGTACGTGCTGTGATTCCAGGGTCACTGTTCGGTGTTACCAGGGCGTGACCGACCGGTCAAACACCAATGAAACCTTGATGCGCGGCCCCCGCACGCCGACGCGGTCCTGACGGGCGTCCTCATCAGCGAGGACGGTCAGGACCGCGGTCATTCGGTCATTACTGGCCGGTAGTAACTTGTGCGCGAGTTCACACAGTCTGCGCGGCGGTGAGGGAGCCGCCCCGCCGGGGAGCGTCCGTCTGACGCAGCTCCATCGCCATCCCGTACAGGCGCCCGGCCCGGTAGGAGGAGCGGACCAGCGGCCCGGACATCACCCCGGAGAAGCCGATCTGCTCGGCCTCCTCCTTCAGCTCCACGAACTCCTGCGGCTTGACCCAGCGCTCCACCGGGTGGTGCCGCACGCTCGGGCGCAGGTACTGCGTGATGGTGATCAGCTCGCAGCCGGCCTCGTGCAGCTGCCGCAGCGCCTCGGAGACCTCCTCGCGGGTCTCGCCCATGCCGAGGATGAGGTTGGACTTGGTGACCAGGCCGAAGTCGCGGGCCTCGGTGATGACCTTCAGCGAACGCTCGTAGCGGAAGCCGGGACGGATCCGCTTGAAGATCCGGGGCACCGTCTCGACGTTGTGCGCGAACACCTCGGGACGGGACTCGAAGACCTCGCGGAGCAGCTCCGGGACGGCGTTGAAGTCCGGGGCGAGCAGCTCGACCTTGGTGCGGCCGGCCTCGCGCTCCGCCGTCTGCGCGTGGATCTGGCGCACCGTCTCGGCGTACAGCCAGGCGCCGCCGTCCTCCAGGTCGTCGCGGGCGACGCCGGTGATGGTGGCGTAGTTCAGGTCCATGGCGACCACGGACTCGCCCACGCGGCGCGGCTCGTCGCGGTCGAGCGCCTCGGGCTTCCCGGTGTCGATCTGGCAGAAGTCGCAGCGCCGGGTGCACTGGTCGCCGCCGATGAGGAAGGTCGCCTCGCGGTCTTCCCAGCACTCGTAGATGTTCGGGCAGCCGGCTTCCTGGCAGACCGTGTGCAGGCCCTCGCTCTTCACGAGGTTCTGCATCTTCGTGTACTCGGGGCCCATTTTCGCCCGGGTCTTGATCCACTCGGGCTTGCGCTCGATGGGGGTCTGGGCGTTCCGGACCTCCAGGCGCAGCATCTTGCGTCCGTCGGGTGTGACTGCGGACACGTCGGCTCCCTGTAACTTCGATTCCTCGGCGTACACCAGGGTACGCCCGTGATTGCTGGGCCCTTCCGTGGAGGCCAACCCCTCGGCCGCAGGGCGCATTCCCCAAGTCAGGCGGGGGTCTTCTCGATCTCGCGCGGCTTGAGCTCCGCGTTCTCCAGGACGTCCTTCAGGTGGCGCTCCACCACCGGCAGGACCTCCGCGATCGTCACGTCCCGGCCCAGCTCGGCCGCCAGGGAGGCCACTCCGGCGTCCCGGATGCCGCACGGGATGATCCGGTCGAACCACTTGTTGTCCGGGTTCACGTTGAGCGCGAAGCCGTGCATCGTGACGCCCTTGGCCACCCTGATACCGATCGCGGCGATCTTCCGGTCCTCGCGGCGCTGCCCGGCGTTGGAGGGCGCGTACTCCGGGCCGGCGAGGCGGGGGTCGAACTCCTCGTCCTGCAGCCGGGGGTCGAAGTCCAGGGACAGGCCCCCGAGCGCCGGCCGCCGCTCGACGGGGTCGCCGAGCACCCACACCCCGCTGCGCCCCTCGACCCGGGTGGTCTCCAGGCCGAACTCGGCGCAGACGCGGATCAGTGCCTCCTCCAGGCGCCGTACGTGCGCGACCACGTCCACCGGGCGCGGGAGCTTCTGGATCGGGTAGCCCACCAGCTGGCCCGGACCGTGCCAGGTGATCTTGCCGCCGCGGTCCACGTCGATGACCGGGGTGCCGTCCAGCGGCCGCTCGCTGTCCGCGGTGCGCCGGCCAGCCGTGTACACCGGAGGGTGTTCGAGCAGGAGCACTGTGTCGGGCGTCTCGTCGGCGAACCGCGCCGCGTGCACCCGGCGCTGCTCGTCCCAGGCCTCCTGGTACTCGACGGCGTCCGCGCCGAACCCCATACGGACGAACCGCAACTCACTCACGGCAAGCGCCTCCCTCGGGCGATGGGTGTGTCAGGCACATAACGCGCCCAAGCCACTGTACGTCCGCCCGTCGCGCGTCAGCCCTGGGGTCAATCCTCACACGATCGGATGAATGAAGGTCGAGATGTGCGACCTGCTGCTCACTCTCCGCTACATTCGCGCCGTTCAAGAGCGCCAAAAGGGCTGCTCACCGGCAATCCGGGCACAAGCTACCGAGCTGAGCCAGAAGGCAGGAGACCGCACCCCAGATGACGGACCGACCCGCGCAGCGCACCCCCAACCGCCAGCTCGCCGCGCTCATCGCAGAAGCAGGGTTCTCCAACGCGGGTCTGGCCCGCCGGGTCGACCAGCTCGGTCTCGAACACGGGCTGGACCTCAGATACGACAAGACGTCGGTCACCCGATGGCTGCGCGGCCAGCAGCCCCGGGGTACGACCCCCGCCCTGATCGCCGAGGTCTTCACCCGGCGCCTGGGCCGCCGGCTCACCGCCCAGGACCTGGGCCTGGACGCCTGCGCCCCGGTGTACGCCGGGCTGGAGTTCGCGTCCTCCCCCGAGGAGGCCGTCGACATCGTCAGCGGGCTGTGGCGCAAGGACTCCGGCAGCCACGCCGAGCTCCGCAAGATCGCGTTCACCCCGGCCGGGCTCGTGGTGCCGAGCCGGGACTGGCTGATCGGCCGCGCGGACGACCGGGTGGCCCGCGGCGAACCGGCACCGGCGGCGGTGGCCCGGGTCCCGGCGCAGACCCGGCCCGCCGCCGTGCCCAGGCAGACACCCGCGGCGCCGGGACGCCCGCGCGGCCAGGCCGAACGCGGGCCCGGCCAGCGGGTCACCGGCGGGGACATCGCCGCGCTGCGCTCGGTCGGCGAACTGTTCCGTACGCTCGACGACGCGTACGGCGGCGGGCACGCCCGGCAGGCCCTGGTGCGCTACCTGGAGCACGAGTGCGAGCCGATGCTGCGCGGCACGTACGGCGAGCAGACCGGCCGCAAGCTGTTCGGCGCGGCCGCCGACCTGACCCGGCTCGCCGGCTGGACGTCGTACGACATCGCCGCGCACGGGCTCGCCCAGCGGTACTTCGTCCAGTCCCTGCGCCTGGCCCAGGCCGCCGGGGACCGCTCCTACGGCTCCTACGTGCTGGTCACCATGAGCCGGCAGGCCGTCTACCTCGGCCACGGCCGGGAGGCGGTGCAGCTGGCGCGGGTGGCCCAGCAGGGCGTGGGCACCAGCGCCCCGCCGATCGTGCAGGCGCTCCTGCACGCGGCCGAGGCCCGCGCGCACGGGGTCCTCGGCGAGGTACGGGCGTGCACCGGCGCGCTGGTCCGGGCCGAACGCGCCCTGGAGACGGCCCGGCCCGGCGACGACGTGCCCCACTGGGCCCGCTTCTTCGACGAGGCGCAGCTCGCCGACGAGCTCGGCCACTGCCACCGGGATCTCCAGCAGTTCCGGGCGTCCGCGCAGCACGCGGAGCGCTCGCTGCAGCTCCGTGCGCCCTCCTACGCGCGCAGCCGCCTCTTCTGCCGGATCGTCCTCGCCACGGCCCGTCTGGGCCTCGGCGAACTCGACCAGGCGTGCACGCTCGGCGCGGAGGCGGCGGGCGCCGCGGCGGAGATGCGCTCGGTGCGCGCGATCGAGTACGTCAGGGACTTCGAGCGCCGGCTGGAGCCGTACAAGGACGCGGCGCCGGTGAAGGGGTACCGGGAAAAGGTCGCCGTGCTGACCTGACGGTCCGCTGCGCGGTGCCGCGGTCCGCTGTGGCGGTGATCGGCCACGCCGGTTCCGGTCCGTCGCCGGGTGCGGCGCCGTCGTGGCCGATCGCGCAGTTCCCCGCGTCCCTGAAGGGGCGGGCTTGTGCCGCCCGGTGCTGCGCCGGGTCGCCGCGCTGACCTGACGGTCCGCTGCGCG
>NZ_JBHZAN010000009.1:0-195559 GCF_042754285.1 Streptomyces sp. NPDC059224 | reverse complement strand
CGGTGCCGCGGTCCGCCGTGGCGGTGACCGGCTACGCCGGTTCCGGTCCGTCGCCGGGTGCGGCGCCGTCGTGGCCGATCGCGCAGTTCCCCGCGTCCCTGAAGGGGCGCGTCTGTGCCGCCCGGTGCTGCGCCGGGTCGCCGCGCTGACCTGACGGTCCGCTGCGCGGTGCCGCGGTCCGCCGTGGCGGTGACCGGCTACGCCGGTTCCGGTCCGTCGCCGGGTGCGGCGCCGTCGTGGCCGATCGCGCAGTTCCCCGCGCCCCTGAAGGGGCGCGTCTATGCCGCCCGGTGCTGCGCCGGCTCCGCGCTGTGCAGCGAACCGGACACGCCGAGGTCCGTCAGGATCGCCGCCGTCGCCCGGTGGGCCGAGTGCAGCGCTCCCTGGACCGTACTGGTGTCCCGGTGGTCACCGCAGACGTAGAGGCCGGCCAGGAGGCGGACCGGGCGGCGGAGGTCGTGCGGGGGACGCATCGCCGGGATCGCCTCCGGCGTGTGGTGCACGGCCAGGGTCTCCCAGCGGTGCGTGGACGTGCCGTAGAGCCGGGCCAGGTGCATCCGGACCGCCGTGTCGACGTCGGCGGGCGGCGGGCCGAGGACCGTCGAGGAGATCAGGGCGCGGCCCTGCGGAGCCCGGCTCGGGTCGACCACGCTGACGGCGCAGGTGTGGGAGACCGGCCCGCTCCGGTCGGCGTCGAGGAGGAGCGACGCCCCCGTGGTGAGCGCGGCCGGCTCGTCGGTCGTGTGGTGGACCACCGTCACCTGGTGGAAGTCCGGGACGCGCAGACCGGGCAGCAGCCCGGCCGCGGCCCGTGCGTCGGTCGCCAGCAGTACCGCCCGGCAGCGGATCTCGCCGTGTTCGGCGGTCGTCACGGACGTCGTCGACACCGCGGTGACCCGTACGCCCGTGTGGACCGTGCCCGGCGGGAGAGCGCGGGCGAGGAGCTCGGGAAGGACCTCGGCGCCGCCCTCCGGCACGCACAGCCGCCCGCTCGCGAAGGATCGCAGAGCCAGGTCCGCGCACCGGCTGGACGTCGCCAGCTCCGGATCGCAGAGCAGGGCCGCGAGCAGCGGGCGCAGAAAGCCCTCGACCGTACGGGCGGGTACCCCGCGCTCGGCGAGGGCGTGCGCGGCCGGGAGCTCGGGGCGGGCGAGGATGCGTTCCACCGGGGTCGCGGCGATCCGCCCCAGCGCCGCGCCGAGCCGTGCCTGGTCGACGGCGCCGCCCATCGGCGCGGTCGCGCGCGTCGGCGACACGGCCGAGGCACCTCTGGGGGCGCTTGCCAGGGCGCGTACCGCATACAGTGCGCCCCTCGCGCTCCCGCCGCCCGCCGGAGCGCCGGCCCGGTGCCTGCGTCCGTCGCGATGCAGCAGTACACCGGGCGCGAACCGGCGCAGAACCAGGGCGTCCAGTCCCGGTGTCAGCCGTAGCTCCGGATAGGACGTGGACAGGAGCTGCCCGATCCGGTCGAGCCGGAAGCCGTCGACCTTCTCGGTCGACATACGTCCGCCGACGTAGGGGGCGGCCTCCAGGACCGCGGTCGTTACTCCTGCGCTGTTCAGCCGATGAGCCGCGGAGAGACCGGCGATGCCGGCTCCCACGATGACGACGTCCGCCTGGTACGCGGGCTCATGCACGAGGCCCCTCCTCGATTGCGCGTCCGGTGGAGACGTGATGCCCCCAACAGGCTCCGGGGATACCCGAGTTCGGGTCGAGGTTAGGACGGCGATCGGTCAAGGACAGTCGCGCATGAACAGGGCACGGTCGCACACCGGTCGCATACGGTCACGCGGGTGGTCAGGCCGCGCGGATCGCGTCCTCGATGCCCGGGAACGCGAAGGTGAACCCCGACTCCAGCAGCCGCTTGGGCACCACGCGTTGACTGCCCAGCACGTCCCCGGCGAGCTCGCCGAGCGCCAGCCGCAGCGCCGCCGCGGGGACCGGGAAGAGGGCCGGACGGTTCAGCACCCGGGCCATCGCCGCGGTGATCTCACGGTTCGTCAGGGGGTCCGGCGCGGTGAGGTTGAACGGCCCCTCCAGGCCCTCGGTGTCCATCAGGAACCTGATCGCGGCCACCTCGTCGTGCAGCGCGATGAACGACCAGTACTGCCGGCCGTCCCCCAGCCGGCCGCCGAGTCCCGCGCTGAACAGCGGGAACAGCCGGCCCCAGGCTCCGCCGCCGCGGGCCACCACCAGGCCCGTGCGGACGAACACCGTCCGGACACCCGCCTCCCGCGCCGGGGCCGCCGCCTGCTCCCACTCCACGCACAGCGACGGCAGGAACCCGTTGCCGGGCGGCGCGTCCTCGTCGACGGCCCGGTCGCCGGTGTCGCCGTAGAAACCCGTCGCGCTGCCGCTCACGAACACCCGTGGCGGCTCGTCCAGGGCGGCCACGGCCTCCGCGAGCGCGGCCGTGCCGCGAACCCGGCTGTCCCGGATCTGCCGCTTGTAGGCGTCCGTCCAGCGCCGGTCGCCGATCCCGGCCCCGGCGAGGTTCACCACCGCGTCACAGCCGGCCAGCCCGGCCGTGTCCACGTACTGCCCCTCCGGGTCCCAGCAGACCTCACCGGCGCCGTGGGACGCGCGCCGCACCAGGCGCACCACCTCGTGGCCGTCCGCCCGCAGGGACCGCACCAGGGCGTTGCCGATCAGACCGGACGCGCCGGCCACCGCGATACGAGAGCGTTCCATGGGGTCCAGCATGCCGGGAGCGGCGCCGGAAATCGCCGGGGAACCGGGTGTCGCCGGACTTAGGGTGACCACATGCCGGAACCGTACATACGCACCGCCCTGCCCGACGACGACCAGGAGCTGCGCGAGCTGGACCGCGCCACCTGGTCGTACCAGCACGCCGTCCTGCCCGAGCCGCAGCCGCCGTACGACCCCTTCTTCGACGAGCGTCACGCCCCCGAGGACACCCTGGTAGCCGAGCTCGACCGGCGCATCGTCGGTTACGTCCGCCTCGGGTTCGCCTACAAGGTCGCCTCCAACGCGCACGTACGCCAGATCCAGGGCCTCGCGGTGGCCGAGGAGGCCCGTGGCCGGGGAGTCGCCCGGGCGCTGCTGCGGGCGGTCATGGAGGAGGCCCGCCGCCGTGGCGCCCGCCGCATCCGGCTGGGCGTCCTCGGGCACAACGGACCGGCGCGCAGGCTCTACGAGTCGGAGGGCTTCGCCGTCGAGGGCGTGCTGCCGGGGGAGTTCCTGCTGGGCGGCGAGTACGTCGACGACGTGATCATGGGCCGGGCGCTGTGACGGTCAGGACGTGATCAGCTCGCCGGTGTCCACCGGCGCCGTGGCGTGCGCCGCGCGGGTGGCGTCCGAGGCCACCTCACCGGCGGTCAGGACGTACCCCGTCTCGTCGTCCGACGTGGAGCGGGCGAACACCACGCCGTACACCTTGCCGCCGGTGGTCAGCAGCGGGCCGCCCGAGTTGCCGGGGCGCACCGTCGAGCGGACCGAGTAGATCTCGCGGGTCACCGTGGCGTCGTTGTAGATGTTCCGGCCGGTGGCCGGCACCTTGGCGGCCACCGTGGCCGCCTGCAGGTTCAGGTCGCCGTCCTGCGGATAGCCGGCCACCACCGCCGAGTCGCCACGGGCCGCACCGGTGTCGAACCCCAGCACCGGCGCGCGCAGCTGCGGCACGTACAGCACGGCCACGTCCCGGTCCGGGTCGAAGAGCACGACCTGCGCCTCGTACGACGCCCCGACCCCGCCGACCCGCACGCTCGGGTCGGTGATGCCGGCCACCACGTGGGCGTTGGTCATCACGTGCTCCGGCGCGTACACGAACCCGCTGCCCTCACGGCCCTGGCTGCCCGAGACACCCTCGATCTTGACCGTGCTGCGCTTGGCCGCCTCGGTCGCGGCCCTGGTGACACTGTCGCCCGTCGGCTTGGCGACCCGGGCCGTCGACTCGTTCTCGAACGGGTTGAAGACCTGCGGGAAGCCCGCCTCCGTGAGTGCCGAGGTGGCCCGCGAGAACCAGGCGGGCGTGGTGTCCGGCATGGTGTTCTGCACCGCGCCGAGCAGCTTGGAGTCCTGGATCGCCGTCGTCACCGCCGGCGACGAGGACGCGCCGAGCACGCTCGCCGCCACCCAGGCCACGATCAGCACCGCCACCGAGTTGGCCGCGGCCCCGCCGATCCCGTCGGCCACCCGCAGCGGCCCCTGGTCCAGCTCGCGGCGCAGCCGCAGCGCCAGGCGCCCGGCCAGCTCGTGCCCGACCACCCCGGGCACCAGCACCGTCAGCACCGCGACCACCGTCGCCGTCGCCGTGCCCCGGGTGACCAGCTCCATCACCCACGGCAGCACCCACACGCCGATGACCGCGCCGCCCACGAACCCGGCCAGCGAGACGCAGCCGGCCACCAGCCCGCGCCGGTAGCCCGACGCCGCGTAGACGAGGACCACCAGTACGAGCACCAGGTCGAGCAGGTCCACGGAGCCGCCTTTCTCTCGGTGCCCTTAGTTACGGTCGGGACAGGTCCGGTGATCAGTCGACACGCACGGGAAGCCCGAGAACCGGCCACGCGTGCGTGTACCCACTGAAACGCCCCGGACCAGGACGTTGGTTCCACCAGGTGGCACAGCACACATCGCGGGCGAAGTGGATCAACCCGAGAGTGGATGCCATGCGTGTCTTCCCCAGAGCAGGGCGGCGCACCAGAATCACCGCCCTGACGCTGCTCGGCTGCCTGCCCGGCCTCGCGGCCGCCCTCGTGCTGGTGCTGTACCCCCCGGACCCCGACCACGCCGTCGTCGTCCACCTGGCCGCGCCCGCTCCGGCCAGCCCCGACGGCCGTTTCCGGGCGCCCCGGCCGGCCATCGTGCCGCGCTCGGCCTGGCTGGACGCCACCGTCCGCCGCACCCAGCCGCCGCCGCGCTACGACGACAGGGTGGTCGCCGTCTTCGTGCACCACACCGACTCGCCCAACGGCTACCCCTGCGCCTCGGCGCCCGAGATCATCCGCCGCCTCTACAGCGGCCAGACCGGCGACCGGGCATGGGACGACATCGGCTACAACTTCATCGTGGACCGTTGCGGCACCATCTACGAGGGCCGCGCGGGCGGCACCGAACGCGCGGTCGTCGGCGCGCACACCCAGGGCTTCAACCACCGCACCGCCGGTATCGCCGCCCTGGGCACCTTCACCGCCGGGGTGCCCGTGCCGCGCGCCATGACCGACTCGATCGCCGCCGTCGCCGCCTGGAAGCTCGGCCTGTCCGACGTCGACCCGCGCACCAGTGCCCGGCTGGTCTCCAGCAACGGGCTCAGCCGCTACCGGCGGGGCACCGTCGTCGCCCTGCCCGCGGTGGCCGGCCACCAGGACGGGTACAGGACCAACTGCCCCGGCGCCGCCCTCACCGCCCGCCTCCCCGAGATCAGGGAGGCGGCGGCGCGGCTCCAGGGCAGGGTGTCGCCGGCCGCCCCCACCGCGCTCCCGACGGGACCGCCCACCGCGACCCCGCCGGGCACACCCGCGGCGACACCGGCCGGGCCGCCCGCAGCACCCCTCCCGGGCCCCCTCGAAGCACGCCTCGAGCCCCTGAGAACACCCGTGGCGGCATCCGTGCCGGCGTCCCCAGGAACGCCGTAGGCGGCACGCGGGCCGTTCCGGTCCCCGCATCACAACGTCACGGACAACGCAGGACGACCGGAGGCGGGGATCGTGAACAGCACCAAGGGGAGCACGGCGAGGACGGTTGGGTCAGGTCCGCGCGCGGCCCCCGGACCGGGATCTGCGCGGTCGCGACGGTCGTCCTCGGGCCGGCCGCGGTCACCGCGTCCGCCCTCGACCGGGCCAACACGGCGCCGCTGCACCACGCGGTCAGGGCCGGACAGGCGTACATCCCCTCGGACGTCACCCGCGGCCGCACGGCCTGGCGCTCACTCCTTGAAGCGGTTCCAGAGCCTGGGGAACCGTTCCGCGAGCGCCCGCTCGTTCTCGAAGTCGACCGGGCTGCCCTCCGGTTCGGAAGGGGCGGGGGCGATGCCCAGGTCCGGCGCCACGGTCCCGGTGAGCTGCTCGTACGCCTCGTCAGCCGCGTACCCCAGTTCCTCGCCGTCGCCGTCGACCTCCTCGTCGAAGTCGCCCAGCAACTCCGCCAGCCCGTCCGGGTCGTGCAGGGCGCCCTCGAACACCTCCCGGCCCTGGCCGATCAGCCAGCACCGGAAGAAGTCGAACGCGTCGTCGCTGGCCCCGTCGAGCAGCACCCACGCGGCGCCCCACAGGTCCCAGCTGTAGGCGCGGTTGTAGCGGGCCTCGAAGTGACGGGCGAAGTCCAGCACCATGTCCGGGTCCAGCTGGAGCAGCCGGTCCACGAGCAGGTCCGCCTGGTCCTCGGGATCGCCCTCGGCGGCCTCGCGGGTGCGGTCGACCAGCTCCCAGAACTCCGTCTCGTCCATCACGGGTCCAGCATCGTGCCTGTGCGCCGGGGGCGCACGCGGAGTGGTGCGGATTGTTATCCGCCGTCCTCCGCCGGCGGGTACAGCGCCGCCAGGCGCCGCGCGTCCGCCGCGAAACGTGCCCGCAGCCCCGGTGGCGCGAGCACCTCCGCCTCCGGCCCGAGCGCGGTCAGCTGCCCGTGCGCGACGTCCTCGCTCTCCACCGGCAGGGTCACCGTCACCCACCCCCGCGCGTCCGGGGCGCCGGCGTCCGCGAGCGCCTGCCGCGCGGTCACCGGATCGACGGCGTACGGCAGTCTGCGCAGCCCGACCGCCGACAGCCGCACCACCACCTCCGCATGCAGGATCGACCGGGCGAACTGCTCCGCCCGCCGGTCCCAGAACCCCGGCAGATCGAACTCCTCGTCCCGCGCGAACCGCTCCGCACCGGCCTCGACCGAGGTGAACCGGTCGATCCGGTACACCCGGTGGGAACCGGTCTCGGTGACCCGCGCGCACAGGTACCAGACACCGGCCTTCAGCACGAGCCCGTACGGCTCCAGCTCCCGCCGTACCTCCGACTCACCGCGCCGGTAGTGCGCGACCACCCGCCGGTCGTCCCACACCGCGTCGGCGACGGCCGGCAGCAGCGCGGGCGTCCCGGGCTCCGCGAACCAGCCCGGCGCGTCCAGGTGGAACCGCTGGGCCGCGGTCCGGGACGCGTCGCGCAGCGAGGGCATCAGCGCGGCGGACACCTTCAGCCGGGCGGCACTGGCGGCGTCCGCCAGCCCCATCTCCCGCAGCGCACCGGGCACCCCGCTCAGGAACAGCGCCTCGGCCTCGCTGCGCCCCAGCCCCGTCAGCCCCGTCCGGTACCCGCCGAGCAGGCGGTACCCGCCCGTCCGGCCGCGGTCCGCGTACACCGGCACCCCGGCCTCCGACAGGGCCTGCGCGTCCCGCATCACGGTCCGCTCGGACACCTCCAGCTCGGCGGCCAGTTCCCCGGCGGTCATGGCGGTCCGGGACTGGAGCAGAAGCACCATTCTGATGAGACGGGCGGCGCGCATGACTTCATGATGCCGGGGTCCGCCCGCAACGACGGGGCAGGGACGACGAAGGGGTACGGCGGCGGCCGTACCCCTTCCCCTGCACCGGACCTCGGTGGTGCCTACAGCCCGTACTTCTCCCGGGCCTCCTTCACCGCCGTGGCCTTGACCTCGCCGCGCCTGGCCAGCTGGGCCAGGGCCGCGACGACGACCGACTCGGCGTCGACGCCGAAGTGGCGGCGGGCCGCGTCCCGGGTGTCGGAGAGGCCGAAGCCGTCGGCGCCCAGCGAGGAGTAGTCCTGCTCGACCCACTGCGCGATCTGGTCGGGGACCTGGCGCATGTAGTCGGAGACGGCAAGCACCGGGCCCTCGGCACCCTGCAGGGCCTGACGGACGTACGGCATCCGCTCCTCGCCGCGCAGCAGGGCCGCGTCCGCCTCCATGGCGTCACGGCGCAGCTCCGTCCAGGAGGTCGCGGACCAGACGTCGGCCGCCACGCCCCACTCCTCGGCGAGCAGCCGCTGCGCCTTCAGTGCCCAGTGGATCGCCGTGCCGGAGCCGAGCAGCTGGATGCGCGGGGCGTTCGCCACCACCGTGAGCCCGGCCGACTCCGCCGTGTTGAAGCGGTACAGGCCCTTGACGATGCCCTCGTCGACGCCGGGCCCGGCCGGCTTCGCGGGCTGCGGCAGCGGCTCGTTGTAGACGGTCAGGTAGTAGAAGACGTTCGGGTCCTCGCCCTGGGCCGGCTCGCCGTACATGCGGCGCAGACCGTCCTTGACGATCGCCGCGATCTCGTAGGCGAACGCCGGGTCGTACGACAGCGCGGCCGGGTTGGTCGCGGCGATCACCGGGGAGTGGCCGTCGGCGTGCTGGAGGCCCTCGCCCGTCAGGGTCGTGCGGCCGGCGGTCGCGCCGACCAGGAAGCCGCGGCCGAGCTGGTCGCCGAGCTGCCACATCTGGTCGGCGGTGCGCTGCCAGCCGAACATCGAGTAGAAGATGTAGAACGGGATCATCGCCTCGCCGTGCGTGGCGTACGCGGTGGACGCGGCGATGAAGTCGGCCATCGAACCGGCCTCGGTGATCCCCTCGTTGAGGATCTGGCCGTTCTTGGCCTCCTTGTAGTACATCAGCTGGTCGCGGTCGACCGGCTCGTACGTCTGGCCCTTGGGCGAGTAGATCCCGAGGGACGGGAACAGGCTCTCCATGCCGAAGGTGCGCGCCTCGTCGGGGACGATCGGCACCCAGCGGCGGCCGGTCTCCTTGTCGCGGACCAGGTCCTTGACGAGCCGGACGAAGGCCATCGTGGTCGCCAGGTTCTGCGAGCCGGAGCCCTTGTCGAAGGAGGCGAAGGCCTTGTCGGCGGGGGCCGGCAGCGGGGCCAGGGCGTGCGTACGGCGGGCGGGGGCCGGGCCGCCGAGGGCCGCGCGGCGCTCCTGGAGGTAGCGCACCTCGGGGGAGTCGGTGCCGGGGTGGCCGTAGGGCACCTGGCCGTCGGCGAAGGCGCTGTCCGCGATGGGCAGTTCGAGCAGGTCGCGCATCGTCTTGAACTCGTCCACCGTCAGCTTCTTCATCTGGTGGTTGGCGTTCTTCGACGCGAAGCCGCTGCCGAGGGTGTGGCCCTTGACGGTCTGGGCGAGGATCACGGTCGGGCCGCCCTTGTGGGCGAGCGCCGCCCTGTAGGCCGCGTACACCTTGCGGGCCTCGTGACCACCACGGGAGAAGTGGAAGCACTCGGTGATCTTGTCGTCGCTCAGCAGCTTCGCCATCTCGGCGAGCGCCGGGTCCTTGCCGAAGAAGTCGGCGCGGATGTAGGCGGCGTCCCGGGTCTGGTACGTCTGTACCTGGGCGTCCGGTACCTCGCGCAGGCGTCGTACCAGCGCGCCGGTGGTGTCGAGCGCGAACAGCTCGTCCCAGGCGCTGCCCCACAGCGACTTCACGACGTTCCAGCCGGCGCCGCGGAACTGGGCCTCCAGCTCCTGCACGATCTTGAAGTTGGCGCGTACCGGGCCGTCGAGGCGCTGCAGGTTGCAGTTGATGACGAAGGTCAGGTTGTCCAGGCCCTCGCGGGAGGCGAGTGCGAGGGCGGCCGTGGACTCCGGCTCGTCCATCTCGCCGTCACCGAGGAACGCCCACACGTGCGAGGACGAGACGTCCTTGATGCCGCGCGCGGTCAGGTACCGGTTGAAGCGGGCCTGGTAGATCGCCGAGAGCGGGCCGAGGCCCATGCTCACCGTCGGGAACTCCCACAGCCAGGGCAGGCGGCGGGGGTGCGGGTAGGACGGGAGGCCGTTGCCGCCGGCCTCCTGGCGGAAGTTGTCGAGCTGCGCCTCGGTCAGGCGGCCGTCGAGGAAGGCGCGGGCGTAGATGCCGGGGGAGGCGTGCCCCTGGATGTAGAGCTGGTCACCGCTGCCGTCGCCCTCCTTGCCCTTGAAGAAGTGGTTGAAGCCGGTCTCGTAGAGCCAGGCCGCGGAGGCGAAGGTGGCGATGTGGCCGCCGACGCCGTGCTTGCTGCCCCGGGTGACCATCGCGGCCGCGTTCCAGCGGTTCCACGCGGTGATCCTCTGCTCCATCTCCTCGTCGCCGGGGATCGCTGCCTCGGTGGCGGTGGGGATGGTGTTGACGTAGTCGGTCTCGAGGAGCTTCGGCAGCGCGATGCCGCCCGCTTCGGCGCGCTCCAGCGTACGGCGCATCAGGTATGCGGCACGGTGCGGCCCGGCCTCCCTGGCCACGGCGTCCAGAGAGGCCTGCCATTCGGCGGTCTCCTCCGGATCCCGGTCCGGGAGCTGGTCGAGCGCGCTCGGCTGGATGGCGTTGGAGTCGGTCATGACGCCGCCTTCCTCAGTCGAAGGGGGTTCCCTCATCGGTAAGGGTTCAGGGGTTGCCCTTGGTCTTTGGCAGGACAGGGCGGCGGGCCCGGGTGCGGGCCCGTCGGCGACAATAACTCCCTGATCGATGATCGATCAAAGGGTTCAGGGCAAAACTTCTCGATTTGAAGAAAGTCGGCACGCGGTGCCTTCGCCAATGGCACCGGGTGACGTGATCGGATCGGCGTTTACGCAGGTGAGGCGGTGTGTGAGCGGGGGGACGCTCTTGTGCGGCGAGAGGCGTTCGGCGGGCGTTTGCGTCCGTCGCGACGGTGACCGGCCGGGAGGGTGGTCTTCCGCGGTGCGGGGCGTTGCCGCGCGCCGTTGCGGCTGGTGGTCCGGTCGGGTGCGGCGTCGTCGCGCGGCCGGTCGCGCAGCCTCCCCCCGGCCGACGGCCGGGGGTGCCCCCCAGTGCGCCCGAGCGGCGTTCTCGGCCCGTGCCGGCGGTCTTCGGCGGAGCCGGGCCCGCCCCGGGTCACGGCCTCGGCGCGCAGCCCAGGACGTGGGCCTTCACGATCTCGGCGATCCTCGGGTCGCGGCGCTGGAACGCGGCCACCAGTTCCTGGTGCTCCTCGGCGTACGACTGCTGGACCGTTCCCAGCCAGCGGATCGACAGCGCCGTGAACACCTCGATGCCCAGGCCTTCCCAGGTGTGCAGCAGCACCGAGTTCCCGGCCGCACGGACCAGCTCGCGGTGGAAGCCGACCGTGTGGCGGACCTGTGCCGTGCCGTCGGTGTTCCGATCGGCCTCGTACAACGCCGTGACGTGCGGTTCGAGCGCCGAGCAGTCCGACGCCAGCCGTTCCGCCGCCAGCTCCGCGGCGATCGCCTCCAGCCCGGCCCGCACCGGGTAGCTCTCCTCCAGGTCGGCCGCCGTCAGGTTCCGCACCCGCACGCCCTTGTTGGGCGCGGACTCGATCAGCCGCAGCGACTCCAGCTCCCGCAGCGCCTCCCGCACCGGCGTCTGGCTGACCTCCAGCTCGGTGGCGATCCGCCGCTCCACGATCCGCTCGCCCGGCTTCCAGCGCCCGCTGACGATTCCCTCCACGATGTGCTCGCGGATCTGTTCGCGCAGCGAGTGGACGACGGGCGCGGTCATGGGAGCTCCTTAAGGGCGTTGACGTTTAGACAATACGGCCGGACCGCCTCTCGGGAGAGGCGCACGGGGGCGCTTTCGTGCAGGTGAGATGAGACTTACACGCTGCCCAGCCGGAGGGGATCCGTAAAGCCCCGTACCGGAGCCGCCGCGGAGCCGTGACCACCGACTCACCCGCGCGACCCTGCGGTGGGAGGGGCTCCGGTGGGGACTCCGCCGGGGCGGTCCCCCGGCCCGGGAGGAGCGTCGTGACCACCGGGCCGGGGACCGGCGGGCGCGGGAGCGCACGGCGGCAGGGCCAGGACGGCGCGGAGGATCGCCGGTGCGGTCCGCGGGGCGGGGCTTCCGCGGCGCCGGCACGGACCGCTGGGCGTGACGGGGCCGTGGGGAATCCGGGCGGCCGGCTTGGCACCCCGCCGAGGTGCCGACCGCTCCGCGGCGCCCGGGTGATACGACGGTGCCCCGCCCGGAGCAGCAGCTCCGGACGGGGCACCGAGGGACCCTTGGCGGATCAGAGACCGAGCTCGACCTCGAACTCGCCGGCCTCCAGGATCGCCTTGACGGCCGTCAGGTAGCGGGCCGCGTCGGCGCCGTCCACCAGGCGGTGGTCGTAGGACAGGGTCAGGTACGTCATGTCGCGGACGCCGATGACCGTGCCCTCCTCCGTCTCGATGACGGCCGGACGCTTGACCGTGGCACCGATGCCGAGGATCGCGACCTGGTTCGGCGGCACGATGATCGTGTCGAACAGCGCGCCGCGCGAGCCGGTGTTGGAGATGGTGAAGGTCGCGCCGGACAGCTCGTCCGGGGTGATCTTGTTGGCGCGGACCTTGCCGGCCAGGTCGGCCGTGGCCTTGGCGATGCCGGCGATGTTGAGGTCGCCCGCGTGCTTGATGACCGGGGTCATCAGGCCCTTCTCCGAGTCCACCGCGATACCGACGCTCTCGGTGTCGAAGTAGGTGATCGTGCCCTCTTCCACGTTGATCCGGGCGTTGATGGCCGGGTGGGCCTTCAGCGCCTGGGCCGCCGCCTTGACGAAGAACGGCATCGGGGAGAGCTTGACGCCCTCGCGCGCGGCGAAGGAGTCCTTGGCCTGGGCGCGCAGGCGCATCAGGCGGGTCACGTCGACCTCGACCACCGAGGACAGCTGGGCCTGCTCGTGCAGGGCCTTGACCATGTTGTCGCCGATGACCTTGCGGATGCGGGGCATCTTGACGGTCTGGCCACGGAGCGGGGAGACCTCCAGCCTGGGGGTCTTCTTCGCACCGGCTGCCGGAGCGGCGGCGGCCGAGGGGGCCGGGGCGGCCGCGGCGGTCTTGGCGGCCTCCGCGGCGGCGAGCACGTCCTGCTTGCGGATACGCCCGCCGACGCCGGTGCCCTTGACGGAGCCCAGCTCGACGCCGTTCTCGGCGGCGAGCTTGCGCACCAGCGGGGTGACGTAGGCGCCCTCGTCGACCGCGGAGGCCGGAGCCGGAGCCGCGGCCGGGGTGACCGGGGCCGGGGCGGCCGGCGCGGGGGCCGGGGCGGCCGGAGCCGGAGCGGCGGCGGCCGGGGCGGGCGCCGGAGCCGGAGCCGGCGCCGGAGCGGGCGCCGGAGCGGGGGCAGCGGCGGCGGGCGCCGGGGCGGGCGCGGCCGGGGCGGCCGCCGGAGCGGCACCCGGGGCACCGATGACGGCGAGCTTGGCGCCGACCTCGGCGGTCTCGTCCTCGGCGACCACGATCTCCAGCAGCACACCGGCGACCGGCGCGGGGATCTCGGTGTCGACCTTGTCGGTGGAGACCTCGAGCAGCGGCTCGTCCTCGGCGACCTCGTCGCCGACCGACTTCAGCCAGCGGGTGACGGTGCCCTCGGTGACGGACTCGCCGAGCGCGGGCAGGACCACGTCCGTGCCCGAGGCGCCGCCGGCCGGTGCGGCCGGGGCGGCGGCGGGGGCCGGGGCGGGGGCCTCGGCCACCGGGGCCGGGGCAGCGGCCGGAGCCGGCGTCGGCTCGGCGGCGGGGGCCGGCTCGGCGGCCGGGGCCGGAGCGGCCGGGGCGGGCGCGCCGGTGCCGTCGTCGATGATCGCCAGTTCGGCGCCCACCTCGACGGTCTCGTCCTCGGCGACCTTGATCGAGGCGAGGACGCCCGAGGCGGGGGCCGGGATCTCGGTGTCGACCTTGTCGGTCGAGACCTCGAGCAGCGGCTCGTCGGCCTCGACGCGTTCACCCTCGGCCTTCAGCCAGCGGGTGACGGTGCCCTCGGTGACGCTCTCGCCGAGCGCCGGAAGGGTTACGGAAACCGCCATGGTTTCGGTTGCTCCTTACGAATTGCGGAAGTCTGAGTCGTCGCGTGTGTCGACCGAGGGTCAGTCGTGCGAGTGCAGCGGCTTGCCGGCCAGGGCCAGGTGCGCCTCGCCCATCGCTTCGTTCTGCGTCGGGTGGGCGTGGATGAGCTGGGCGACCTCGGCGGGCAGCGCCTCCCAGTTGTAGATCAGCTGGGCCTCGCCGACCTGCTCGCCCATGCGGTCGCCGACCATGTGGACGCCGACGACGGCACCGTCCTTCACCTGGACGAGCTTGATCTCGCCCGCGGTGTTGAGGATCTTGCTCTTGCCGTTGCCCGCCAGGTTGTACTTCAGGGCGACGACCTTGTCCGCGCCGTAGATCTCCTTGGCCTTGGCCTCGGTGATGCCCACGGAGGCGACCTCCGGGTGGCAGTACGTGACCCGGGGAACACCGTCGTAGTCGATCGGAACGGTCTTCAGACCGGCCAGCCGCTCCGCCACCAGGATGCCCTCGGCGAAACCGACGTGCGCGAGCTGGAGCGTCGGGACCAGGTCACCGACGGCGGAGATGGTCGGGACGTTCGTCCGCATGTACTCGTCGACCAGGACGTAACCGCGGTCCATGGCGACACCCTGCTCCTCGTAGCCGAGACCGGCCGAGACCGGGCCGCGGCCGACGGCGACGAGCAGGACCTCGGCCTCGAACTCCTTGCCGTCGGCGAGGGTGACCTTGACGCCGTCGGCGGTGTACTCGGCCTTCGAGAAGAAGGTGCCCAGGTTGAACTTGATGCCACGCTTGCGGAACGCGCGCTCAAGAAGCTTGGAGGAGTTCTCGTCCTCGACCGGGACGAGGTGCTTGAGGCCCTCGATGACGGTGACGTCGGCACCGAAGGACTTCCAGGCGGAGGCGAACTCGACGCCGATGACCCCGCCGCCCAGGATGATCGCGGACTTCGGCACGCGGTCCAGGACGAGGGCGTGGTCGGAGGAGATGATGCGGTTGCCGTCGATCTCCAGGCCGGGCAGCGACTTCGGCACGGAGCCGGTCGCGAGAAGCACGTGGCGGCCCTGGATGCGCTGGCCGTTCACGTCGACGGAGGTCGGGGAGGAGAGCTGTCCCGTGCCCTCGATGTACGTCACCTTGCGGGAGGCGATCAGACCCTGCAGGCCCTTGTACAGACCGGCGATCACGCCGTCCTTGTACTTGTGCACGGCCGGCACGTCGATGCCCTCGAAGGTGGCCTTGACACCGAACTGCTCGCTCTCGCGGGCCTGGTCGGCGATCTCGCCCGCGTGCAGCAGGGCCTTGGTGGGGATGCAACCCCGGTGCAGGCAGGTACCGCCGACCTTGTCCTTCTCGATCAGGGCGACGTCCAGGCCCAGCTGAGCCCCGCGCAGGGCCGCGGCGTAACCGCCACTACCACCGCCGAGGATCACTAGGTCGAAAACGGTGCTGGCGTCGTTCGCCACGTCACGTCCTCCATGCATGTGCGCCGTACGCCGGTCAACGGTGACCGCGCGGCGGCTGGTGTCCGGCCGCTCTTCTTCGGCCCTGTGGTGGGGGCCCTGTCCTGCCGAGCCCCATCTTCGCACTTGTCGGAGGCGAACGAGACGCCGGGCCTGGGTGTGAGACACCACACGCTCACCTGACGACGCCGTGAGGACAGCGCCCCGAAGGGGTGCGGGGAACTGCGCGATCAGCCACGAAACGCCCGCAGTCGCCACATGACCGAAAGTCCCCGGTCAGTGGGCGACGGGACCCCGCCCTACCCGCGCGCGAGGTCCCGTCCACAGAACCCGAGGTCAGCCCAGGTCACCCTCGGCCGTCAGCTCCGCCAGCCGCACCAGCGTCCGCACCGCGGACCCGGTCCCGCCCTTGGGCGTGTAGCCGAAGGGGCCGCCCTCGTTGAACGCCGGGCCCGCGATGTCCAGGTGCGCCCAGGTGATCCCCTCACCGACGAACTCGCGCAGGAACAGGCCGGCCACCAGCCCGCCGCCCATCCGCTCGCCCATGTTCGCGATGTCCGCGGTGGGGGAGTCCATTCCCTTGCGCAGGTGCTCCGGCAGCGGCATCGGCCAGGCCGGCTCGCCGACCTCCTCGGCCGCCTCGTGGATCGCCGTACGGAACGCGTCGTCGTTGGCCATGACGCCGAACGTCCGGCTGCCCAGCGCCAGCATCATCGCCCCGGTCAGCGTCGCCACGTCGACGATCGCGTCCGGGTTCTCCGCGGACGCCGCCCACAGCGCGTCGGCCAGGACCAGCCGGCCCTCGGCGTCCGTGTTGAGGACCTCGACCGTCTTGCCGCTGTACATGCGCAGCACGTCACCCGGGCGCACGGCCGAGCCGGACGGCATGTTCTCGGCGAGCGCCAGCCACCCGGTCACGTTGACCCGCAGGCCGAGGCGCGCGGCCGAGACGACGGCCGCGAAGACCGCCGCCGCGCCGCTCATGTCGCACTTCATCGTCTCGTTGTGCCCGGCCGGCTTGAGCGAGATGCCGCCCGAGTCGTAGGTGATGCCCTTGCCGACGAAGGCGAGGTGCTTGTCGGCCTCGGGGCTCGTGTACGACAGCTTCACCAGCCGCGGGGTCGCGGCCGAGCCGCCGCCGACGCCGAGGATGCCGCCGTAGCCGTCCTTGGCGAGCGCCTTGTCGTCCAGGATCTGGATCTTGAGGCCGTGCTCCTTGGCCGCGCGCTGCGCGATGGCGGCGAACGCGGCCGGGGTGAGGTCGTTCGGCGGGGTGTTGACGAGGTCGCGGGCGCGGTTGAGTTCCTCGGAGACCGCGGTGGCACGGGCGAGGGCCGCCTTGTGGGCCGCGTCCCGCGGCTTGCCGCCGAGCAGGACGGCGTCGGCGAGCGGTGCCTTGCCGTTCTTCGCCTTCCCGCTGCCGCTGTTGTCCTTGTAGACGTCGAAGGAGTAGGCGCCGAGCAGTACGCCCTCGGCGATCGCGCCGACGGCGGCAGCGTCCTCGACGGGCAGCGCGAAGGCCGCCTTCTTCGCGCCGTTCAGCGTGCGGGCCGCGATGCCGGCCGCCCGGCGCAGAGCCTCGGCGTCGTAGTCGGCGCCGTCGTCGGGCACGGAGCCCAGACCGACCGCGATGACGAGCGCGGACTTGAAGCCGGCCGGGGCGGGCAGCTTGGTCAGTTCGCCCTCGGCACCCGAGGCACCGAGGGTCTCCAGGACGCCGGCGAGCTTGCCGTCGTAGGCCTTGTCCACGGCCTCGGCGCCCGGCGCTACGACCAGGTCCCCGGACCGGGAACCCGTGCCCTTGGCGACACCGATCACGATCGCGTCGGCCCGGAGGCCGGGCGCCGCTGAGGTGCTGAGAGTGAGAGCAGTCACGGTGGTGGGATCTCGCTTCCGATGTTGAGTTGCTGTGGCCGAGTGGGTGGGTCGACCGGGCCCGGGAGGCGACCCTAGGCAGAGGCCTCGGGGCGCATGAACACCGGGGCCTTCACCCTGTCGGCGAACACCCGGGACGAGCCTACGCGTGTGTATGCGTCCGCTCATTCCCACGGGTGTTCACCCGGGGGCGGCGTCAAGGCCGTCTCCCCCTCTCCCGGTGGGCGGCCCGGGAGACGCCCGGTTCCTTCACGGACGATCCTCGCCGACGGCACCCCGCGGAGCGAAGCCGCAACTCCCGCTCGGCACCTACGAGTTCGGGATTCCGTACACCGGTGACCGCCCGGCGGCCACGCCCCGCCGGGAACGTCCCTCAACCCCCCAGCGAGAGGACCACGAGCGCCGCGGTGGCCGCCGTCTCGGCGAGACACCCGAACACGTCCCCCGTCACCCCGCCGAACCGCCGCCTGCACAGCCGCAGCAGCACATCCGTGGCCGCCTCCGCCACCACCACCGCGAGCAGCGCCCGCAGACTGTCGGCCGGCCCCAGCAGCGCTCCGGCCCCCGCCGCCACCACCATCACCGCGATCGTGACCGCCGAGGCACCCGCCTTCGGGACCACCCCGGCCACCGCCGCCCCCAGCCCCTCCGGGCGGGCCGCGGGCACCCCTTGGACCGCGGCCAGGCTCATCGCCAGCCGGGCCACCGTCGCCGCGACGACCGAGGCCAGCAGCCCCCGCTGCCACGAGTCGCCGTAGGCCTGTGCCAGCGCGGCCGCCTGCCCGAGCAGGACGAGGACGAGCGTGATCACGCCGAACGGCCCGATGTCCGACTGCTTCATGATGCGCAGCGCTTCCTCGGCCGGCTTGCCGCTGCCCAGGCCGTCGGCGGTGTCGGCGAGTCCGTCCAGGTGCAGCCCCCGGGTGAGCACGGCCGGAACCGCGACCGCCGCCACCGCGGCCACCGGCGCACTCGCCCCGGCCAGGACCAGCAGCGCCCCGACCGCGCCCGCGCAGAGCCCGACGGCGAGGCCCGCCAGGGGCGCGAGCAGCATGCCGCCCCGGGCCGCCTCGCGGTCCCAGCGGGTCACCCGCACGGGGAACACGGTGAGCGTGCCGAAGGCGAAGCGCAGGCCGTCACGCCAGGAAGTCGCAGAGGTCGCAGCCACCGGCGCAGGTTACCCGTTGGTCAGGAAGGTGCGTGCCATGACCAGGGATAAAGTGCGCACATGGGACATTGGCTGGAGCGGAACATCGTCGAGCCGGGCAAACTCCCCCTGCTGCTCGCCCTGACCGCCTTCGTCCTGACCTTTGTGATCACCCGGGTCATCACCCGGCTGATCCGCGCCGGGAAGGGCCCGTTCGGCAACGTGAAGGCGGGCGGGCTGCACATCCACCACGTCGTCCCGGGGGTCGTCCTCGTCGTCATCGGCGGGTTCGGCGCGGTGGCCAGCGGCCGGCAGGGCTTCGGCGCGGCCCTCGCCGCGATCGTCTTCGGCGTCGGAGCCGGGCTCGTCCTCGACGAGTTCGCGCTGATCCTGCACCTCGACGACGTCTACTGGACCGAGGAGGGCCGCCAGAGCGTCGAGGTCGTCGTCATCACCGCCGCGATGGTCGGGCTGCTGCTTGCCGGGTTCTCGCCGTTCGGCGTCAACGACATCACGGCCGACGAACTCCAGGACCGCAGCGCCGTCATCGCGAACATCGTGGGGAACTTCCTCTTCTCGCTCGTCGCCCTCAGCAAGGGCAAGGCCCGTACCGCGATCTTCGGGGTGGTCGTCCCGTTCGTCGGCATCGTCGGCGCGGTCCGGCTGGCCCGGCCCGGCTCGGCCTGGGCCCGCCGCTTCTACCCCGGCCGCCCGCGCGCCCGGGCCAGGGCCGGGCTGCGCGCCTACCGCCACGACCGCCGCTGGGCCCGGCTGAGCAGAACCCTTCAGGACTGGATCGGCGGCAAGCCCGACCGTCCGGAACCGGCCCGGCTGCCCGGCCGCCGCTGACGCCACCGGTGGCCCAGCCGCCGTCCCGCCGCCACCGCCGCGTACAGCGCCGCCACGCCCGCGATGGCCGCCAGATGCTCCTTGCCGGCGAGGTTGTCCTTCAGCGCCACCTCGACCACCATCGCCGCCGCCACGGCGCCCGCGGTGACATGCGCGCCGTACCGCCATCCGACGACGACCGCGAGCCCGACGACGGCGGCCGAGGGACCGGTGTCCACCACCCAGGCGTCCGAGGCGGGCAGGCCCAGGGGGCTGTGCGGGCCCAGCGCGATGCCGGCACGGGCGTAGAGGGTGCCGGCGAGGGTCGCGACGTACGCGACGGTGAGGGTCCGCCACCACCCCAGGCACACCTCGGCGATGCCGAACACGAAGAGGATCTGCGCCAGCGCGCCCCACACCGGCAGGTCCAGGGCCGGCACGAACAGCGACAGGGGAGTGCGGAGCAGGGCCGGCCAGAACGGGTCCGCGGCGCGCACGCCCCCGATGTCCTGCACGAACCGGTAGCCCCACGACTGGTTCTGGACGAACTGCAGCAACGCCGTCAGGCCCGCCGCCGCCACCGACATCGGCACGGCCCGCAGTCGCCGCTTCGCCAGCGGGCCGCGCACGGTGGCGTACAGCAGACCCCATTCGGCGCGGGCCCAGCGGCTGAGCCGTCTCATCCGGAGGTCCTCATCGGTGAGCCTCCCGGTCCGTGTCCAGGCGCCGTCGGTGCAGCCACTTCAAGAGCCCCGGTCCCTCCAGGAATCCCTCCGCACGCGCCGAGGCGAGGCCGATGCGCGGCAGGTCCGCACTCTTCTCGAAGAGCAGGAACCGGGGTTCCCAGATGGGCCGGTACTTGGCGTTGGCCCGGTACAGGGACTCGATCTGCCACCACCGGGAGCAGAAGCTCAGCAAGGACCTCCACAGCCGCAGCACCGGTCCCGCGCCGAGCCGTGCTCCACGTTCGAAGACCGACCGGAACATCGCGAAGTTGAGCGAGACCTGCGTGATCCCGATCTCTCCGGCGCGCCGCAGCAGCTCGATGACCATGAACTCCATCAGCCCGTTGTCGGAGTCCCGGTCCCGCCGCATCAGGTCGAGCGAGAGCCCGCCGGGACCCCACGGCACGAACGACAGCAGCGCCCGCAGCCTGCCCTCCCCGTCCGTGCACTCCAGCATCACGCACCGTCCGTCCCGGCCGTCCCCGAGCCGGCCCAGCGCCATGCTGAACCCGCGCTCGGTGGCGCCGTCCCGCCAGTCGTCGGCGCGTCGCAGGAGGTACGACATCTCGTCGCCGGGGATGTCCTCGTGACGGCGGATCCGCACCGAGTAGCCCGCCCGCCCGACCCGGTTGTGGGCCTGCCGGACGGTCCGCATGGCCCGTCCCTCCAGCGTGAACTCCGCGGCCTCGACGATCGCCTCGTCACCGAGCTCCAGCGCGTCCAGCCCGTGCCGCGCGTAGACGGTCCCGGCCTCCTCGCCCGCCCCCATCACCGCCGGGATCCACCCGTGCGCCCGGGCCTCGCTCAGCCACGGCACGATCGCCCCCGGCCAGGCCTCCGGATCCCCGATCGGGTCCCCGGAGGCGAGGCTGACCCCGCCCACCACCCGGTAGGCCACCGCCGCCTTCCCGGTCGGCGACCACACGACGCTCTTCTCCCGGCGCAGCGCGAAGTACCCGAGCGAGTCCCGCTCGCCGTGCCGCTCCAGCAGCTCCCGCAGCCGCTTCTCGTCGTCCTCGGTGATCGGGTCGACGGCCCGGCGGGAGCGGAAGGCGGCGTACAGGACGACGAGGACGAGGAGCGTGCTCAGCACGTTGACGGAGACGTTCACCCAGTTGGGCGGCGCGATGTGCGGGAACCGGGACGGGTCGGCGGCGACCGAGACCAGGCGCAGGGTGCCGTAGTGCCAGCGCTCCGCGAACGTCGAACGGGCGGCGTGCGGAGCCTGGTTGGTGACGGACACGAGGAGGGCGGCGAGCAGCGAGGCGAGCAGGCCGCCGCCGGTGGCCACGGTCGCGGCGAGCCGCGGGTTCGCCCGGTCGCCCTTGGCGTAGAACTCCCGGCGGCCGAGGAGCAGCGCGCCCACGAAGGCGGCGGTCAGCGCGATCGAGATCCAGTTCTGCGGGTACCGCCGGATCTCCGGGAACGCCATGGCGAACGCGAACAGTGCGAGGAACAGGCCGCTCAGCACGAGGTTGAGGATCCAGGCGGCCCGCTTGCGCCGCCGCATCGTGATGGCGAGGAACGCGGTGAACACGCCGGAGGCGAAGCCCGCGGTCAGCAGGTACGGCGTGAAGAAGTCCTCCTGGTTGTGCCGTCGCACGTCCTGCCCCAACGACACCCACACCGCGCTGAGGAAGTTGACGAAGGCGGCGGCCCGCAGGTACCACACGGCGAAGGCGGCGGCCCGCCGGGAAACCCCGCCGGCCCGCCACCGCTCAACGGCAATTCGGACATCTCCCATGGAGATGGATCATATGGGCGCCCCGCGGCGAACGCCGTCACACGCACGGGTCTCGCCGTCGCCGGTGTTCCCGCTACCGCTCCGGCTCGTCCCGCTCCGCTCGCGCGTCCTCTGCCTGGTCCTGCCGGCCTTCCTGGGCTTCCCGGGCTTCCTTGTCCTCCTGGACTTCCGCGTCCTGTTCCACGGCCGCCTCCTCCGGTGCCTCCGGGAGTTCGCCCGCCAGGGCCGCGGCGGACTGGACCAGGGAGAGGGCGAGCAGTGCTCCCGCCCCCTCGCCCACCGTCACGCCCTGTTCCAGCAGAGGCTCCAGGGCCATCCGGTCCAGCGCCTTCGCCTGGCCCGGCTCGCCGCTGTCGTGGCCGGCCAGCCACCAGTCCGGCGCCCGGAACGCGATGCGCTGCGCCACCAGCGCACACGCGGCCGCCACCACCCCGTCCAGCACCACCGGCAGTTTCCGCACCGCCGCCTGCAGCAGGAACCCGGTCATCGCCGCGAGATCGGCCCCGCCGACCGTCGCCAGCAACTGCAACTGGTCCCCGAGCACCGGCCGCGCCCGCCGCAGCGCGTCCCGGATCGCCGCGCACTTGCGCATCCACGCCAGGTCGTCGATGGCGAGCCCGCCCCGTCCGGTCACCACCGACGCGTCGGTCCCGCACAGCGCGGCGACCAGCACACAGGCCGCCGTGGTTCCCCCGACGCTCACATCGCCGAGCACCACCAGATCGGTCCCCGAGTCGGCCTCCCCGTCGGCCAGCGCCATCCCCGCCCGGAAGGCCGCCTCGGCCTCCTCCAGGGTGAGCGCGTCCTCGATGTCGATCCGGCCGCTGCCGCGCCGCACCCGGTGCCGTACGACCTCCGCCGGCAGCGTGTCCGGGTCGCAGTCCAGTGCCATGTCGACGATCCGCAGCGGCACCCCGAGCCGCCGCGCCAGCACCGCCACCGGGCTGGCCCCCTCCAGGACCGCCCGCACCAGCAGCCCGGCGGTCCCCGCGGGCCGCGCGGACACGCCGAGTTCGGCGACGCCGTGGTCACCGGCGAAGAGCAGGACCCGCGGCCGTTCGAGCGGCCGTACCGGCACGGAACCCTGCGCGGCGGCCAGCCACTCACCCAGGTCGTCGAGGCGGCCCAGCGACCCGGGCGGCACGACCAGCCGCTCCCGGCGGGCCTCCGCGTCACGGCGCACTCCGCCGTCGGGGCGCTCGATCAGGTCGGTGAAGTCGTCGAGATTAAGCGAGCTCATTCGCCGAACAGTACCGGCACCGAACGAACGGTTCGTTTCCAGATCGCCACCACACCCGCACGGCGTCTTGGCAGGCAAGATCGGCATCCCATACGTTCCGTTTTGCAGGAGATTGCGTACAGGGAGCACAGGGAGCCGCTCATGCCGCCCACACCCGAACTCCTCCCGGACACCGACGGGTTCCACGAGCCGCGCCGCGAGGACTGTCCCTGGTGCGGTTCCGGACGCCTGCGCACCCGGCTGCGCACGTCCGACCTCCTCCATCACCGGCCCGGCAGGTTCAGCGTCGACGAGTGCCGCGACTGCGCCCACACCTTCCAGAACCCCCGGCTGACCGCGGAGGGCTTCACGCTCTACCACCGGGACTACTACGAGGGCCGTCTGGAGGACCACACCGACGGCATGCTCGCGACCCGAGCCGGCCGCCGCCGGCACCGCGCCGCCGCCCGCGTGATGCAGGCGCTGACCGAACCGGAGAGCTGGCTGGACGTCGGGACGGGCCGCGCCCACTTCCCGCAGACGGCGAAGGAAGTCTTGCCGTACACCTCGTTCGACGGTGTGGACTCGACCCTGCGGGTGACGTGGGCGCAGGCCGACGGGCACCTGGAGGAGGCCCACTGCGGCCATCTGACGGCCCCCCACATGCTGGCCCGGCTGCGCGCCCGCTACGACGTCGTCAGCTTGTTCCGGCACCTCGAACACGCCCCCGACCCGCGCGCCGAACTCCGCGCGGCACTGGCGGCGCTGCGGCCCGGCGGCCACCTCCTGATCGAGGTCGCCAACCCGCGCAGCGGCTTCGGGGCGCTGCTCGGCAGGTGGTGGGTGCCGTACGGCCAGCCCCGTCACCTGCATCTGGTGCCGCCGGCCAACCTGCGGGCGGAACTGGAGTCCCAGGGCTGCGAGATCCTGAGCGCCGACCGGAAGGCGGCCCACCTCCCCTGCGACATCTCCGCGGCGCTCGCCCTGATGCTGGGCCGGGTGCTGCCGAAGCGGGCGCTGGGCGCGACGGCCCCGCTGGTGGCCGTGGCGGCGGCCGTCGACCGGGCGCTGGCCCCGCTGCTGAGCCGCACCCCCTTCTCCAACGGGTACCGGATCATCGCGAGAAAGTCCCGCTGACGACCCGCCGTCCGGCCGCGGCGGCACCCTCCCGACGCCGGTGACCGCTCCCCGCCGCTACCGCAGCACCACCGCCTGCCCCGCCACCACCAGCACCACCTGCTCGCACTCGCCCGCGAACGCCGTGTTCAGGCGGCCCAGTTCGTCCCGGTACCGGCGCCCCGACGCCGTGGCCGGGACGATGCCCGACCCCACCTCGTTGGAGACGGCGACCAGCGTCCGGCGGGCCGAGCGCACCGCCTCCGTCAGCTCCCGCACCCGCTCCCGCAGCGCCTTCTCCCCGCCCGACGCCCACTCGGTGTCGTCCCACGCCCCGACGGAGTCCATCGCGTCCGTCAGCCACAGCGACAGACAGTCCACCAGCAACGGGGGCCCGTCCTCCGCCAGCAACGGCACCAGGTCACACGTCTCCGTGGTACGCCACGACCCCGGCCGCCGCTCCCGGTGCACGGCCACCCGCGCCGCCCACTCGCCGTCACCGCCGCGCGTCCCTCCGGTGGCGACGTAGAGCACGTCCGGGAAGGACTCCAGCCGCCGCTCGGCCTCCACGGACTTGCCCGACCGGGCACCGCCCAGCACCAGCGTCCGGCGCGGCACGTCGGGCACCTCCTCGTACACCCCCACCGTCAGCGTCGTACCGTCCGGCACGGCCCGCGCCCCGGCCGCCGCCAGCCGCCGCCGCAACTCCGGCCCCGGCGGCACGTCGTGGTCCAGATGGACGGCGACGACGTCGGTGGCCGCCCCCACCGCCCCCACCGCCCGCAGCCGCGCCAGCGCGTCCGGACGTCCCACGACGTCGAGCAGCGCCATGTCGTACGCCTCCGTGCGCCCGTTCTCCAGCCCGGCCGGGGCACCACCCGGCGGCAGGTACAGCAGCCGCTGCCCGTCGGGGCCGGTCACCGCGTACCCGGTGCCGCCCGCGTCCATCGCCAGCGCCCGCACCCGGTGCCCGGTCAGCAGCGCCAGCTCCCGGCCGTCCGGCACCCGCCCCGGCTGCGGCAGCCCGGCCGGCACCTCGACGGCGGGTCCGTCGTGCGGATGCGACAGCAGCACCTGCCGCACGCCGGTCAGGGACCGTCCGGCCCGCGCCGCCGCGAACGCCGCGCCCGGCGTCAGGTCGAGCAGCAGCGTGCCGTCGACGAGTGCCGCGGTGGCGGCCCGGGCATCCGTCCCGACGGCGCAGGCACAGGCCGCGCAGGGGCAGTCCGGGCGGGGCAGCCCCGCGGGAGCACCGGTACCGAGCAAAGTCACTTCCACGCCCTGATTTTCACCCGTCCCCACGGTTCTCGCCCCAGCGGGCGCCGCACGGACCGCACCCGCCTCACAACCAGCGGAGTTATACCGGCGCCCCCGCCCAACCGCATACGATGCATCAGTTGGATCAAAGGAGGCCTACATGGCGGCATGGACGTGGCGGTTCGAGAAGGCCGACGGGACGGAGGTCCAACCCGCGGTGGAGCCAGAGGAGTTCACCACCCAGGGCGATGCCGAGTCCTGGATCGGCGAGCAGTGGAAGGCCCTGCTGGCCGGCGGCGCCGACCAGGTGCGGCTCTACGAGGACGCCACCGAGATCTACGGCCCGATGAGCCTGCACGCGGACGAGTCCTGAGAGGTGCCGGTCAGGGGCGGTCCCCAGCGGGCCGCCCCGCCGTCACTGCTCGCCCAGCGTGACGTCCACCGTCTGCCGGACGTCGTTCCGGCTGTACGTCACCGTCGTCTTCTGGCCCGGCCGGTCCACGGCGAGCGACTCGGCCAGTGAGGTGATGGTGGTGATGTCGTCGTCGCCCAGCTTGGTGATGATGTCGCCGGGCCGGATGCCCGCCTTGTCGGCGGCGTCCCGCGGTTTCACGGTCACGACGGCGACCCCGGCGGGCTGGTAGTTCACGTCGACGACCGTGCGCCCGCTGATGCCGAGCGCGGCCCGCCCCGAGTCGGTCACCTTGCCCTGCTTGATGATCTGGTCGGCGACCGTCTTCACCATCGACCCCGGGATGGCGAACCCGATCCCGGGTGCCGCGCTGCCGCCCAGGTCGGGGTCGCTCGCGGCGAGCGTCGGGATGCCGATGACCTGGCCGTTCAGGTCGACCAGGGCGCCGCCGCTGTTGCCGGGGTTGATGGCCGCCGACGTCTGCACCATGTTCGGGATGGTGGCGCCGGTGCCGCCCCCCTCCTGGTTCTCGCTGACGGTCCGTCCGGTCGCCGACACGATGCCCTCGGTCACACTGGACGACAGCCCGAGCGGCGAGCCCATGGCCAGCGTGATCTGACCGACCTCGACCTTCTCGGTGTCCCCGAAGGCGGCCGCCTTCAGCCCCTCCGGGATCCTGTCGAGCCTGAGGACCGCCAGGTCCTGCTCGGGGTAGGAGTAGACGAGCGACGCGGTGAACGGTTCCTCCTTGTTGGCGGTCGTCACCTTGAACTTCTTCTCGCCCTGGACGACGTGGGCGTTGGTGACGATGTGTCCCTTGTCGTCGTAGACCACGCCGGAGCCCAGGTCGTGACTGGCCTGGATCTGCACCACCGACGGCAGGACGTCCTTGATCACCTTCTGGTACCGGTTCTGCAGGTCGGTCGCCGCCATCGGAACGGCCGCCGCCTGGGCGGCCCGGGTGTCCGAACGGTCCTCGGCGGTGGCGCCGTCGAAGCCGGAGCAGCCGGAGACGAGGACGAGACAGCAGGAGCCGAGCGCGGCGGCCGTACGCAAGCCGCGAAGGGTACGGGAAACGTCCATGCCCCCGAGTCTCGTCGCGGGGTGCCGGTCCGGCTCGTACTGCTGACCCGAACGAGCAGCACGCGGCGGGTTCAGCCGCGGACCCCGCACAGGTGCAGCAGCGCCGCGACCGCACGGTAGGGATCCGTCCGGCCCGCGCGCTCCTCAGCCGCCAGCAGCGTCTCCACGTCGGCGGGAAGTCCGGCGCCGTCCGCGACGGTGTCCGTGAACACCCGCACGCCGTACCAGGAGTGCAGCGGCGCACCGATGCCGGCGAGTGCGGCGATCACGGCGGTCAGCCGGTCGGCCCGCACCTCCAGGCCCAGCCGGTTGCGGTAGGAGACGGTGTCGAAGGCGTTCAGCGCGCCCGTCCAGTCCCCGCTCAGCCCCGGCCGCATGGCCAGCGCGTCGGCGTTGCGCACCAGCAGCGACAGCAGCCCGCCCGGCGCCAGCATCCGGGCCAGCCCGGCCAGCAGCGCGTCCGGCTCCTCGACGTACATCAGCACACCGTGACAGAGCACCAGGTCGAAGCTGCCCGGCAGGAAGTGGACGCCCGTGTCCCGTCCGTCCCCCTCGACGATCCGGACCCGCTCGCGGATCCCCTCCGGCTCACCGGCCAGGGCCTGACGCGCGGCCGCGATCATCGTCGGTTCCCGCTCGACACCGGTCACCTGGTGCCCGGCGCGAGCCAGCCGCAGCGCCTGCGTGCCCTGGCCCATCCCCACGTCGAGCACCCGCAGCCGTTGTCCGACCGGGAACCGCCCGGCTATCTGCTCGTCGAGCTGCCGGGCCACCAGCTCCTGCCGGACGACGTCACGCAGCCCGCCCAGCCCGGTCAGCCAGGCCTGTGCCGCACCCCCGGAGAAAGGCTCTGTGCTCAGGGCCGCTCTCCGCGCTTGACCTGCGGCTTGGGCAGCCGGAGCCGGCGCATCTGGAGGGAGCGCATCAGACCGTAGGCCACGGCACCCTTCTTGTTCTGGTCCGGGAACCGCTCGGCGAGACGCTTGCGCAGCCGGATGCCGCTCACCGCCGCGTCGAGCACGATCAGCACGATCACGACCAGCCACAGCAGCAGCGCGATGTTCTTGATCGCCGCGTTGTTGACCACGCTCATCACCAGGATGACCACGGCCAGCGGCAGGAAGAACTCCGCCACGTTGAAACGCGAGTCCACCCAGTCGCGGGCGAACTTGCGGACCGGGCCCTTGTCACGGGCCGGCAGGTACCGCTCGTCGCCCGTGGCCAGCGCCTGGCGCTGCCGCTCCATGGCGGCGCGCCGGTCGTCCCGCTGGCGCTTGGCGGCGTCCTTGCGGTTCGTCGGTGTGCTGGCCACGCTGCGGCGCTGGGTCTGGGCCTCACTGCGCTTGGGCGTGGGCCTGCCCTTGGGCGCCTGCGGGTCACGGGTCTGCTTGGAGTCGGTCACCGCCGCCTTGTCGGCGGGGGCCTTCTCTTCCTTGGCACGGCTACGGAACACAAAACCCAAGGGTAATGGGTGGACGGGTGTGGGCCCTAGTCCGATGGGGAACGATCCCGCAACGCCGGTCGTCTCCATGGGGGACAGAGGGGACGTTGCAGACGCTTCGCTCAGGGGGCCACCTACTACCTGTGCCGGAGCGCAACCGTCGGCAGTCGTCCTTGGGGATGAGCGCATCGGTCCCCGAACAGTGCGGTAATGGAGGCAGGGCCCGTACTGTGGGTTCTGTCGCAGGATCTGTGAGCTGGAGTCCGTCAGAAGGGGGCGCGCGAAGCCCATGAGCGGTGTCATGAAGCGTATGGGGATGATCTTCCGCGCGAAGGCGAACAAGGCCCTGGACAGGGCCGAGGACCCGCGCGAGACCCTTGACTACTCGTACCAGAAGCAGCTCGAGCTGCTCCAGAAGGTGCGCCGCGGGGTGGCCGACGTCGCCACTTCCCGCAAGCGGCTCGAACTCCAGCTGAACCAGCTCCAGCAGCAGTCCACCAAGCTGGAGGACCAGGGCCGCAAGGCGCTCGCGCTCGGCCGCGAGGACCTCGCCCGCGAGGCGCTGTCCCGCCGCGCCGCCCTCCAGCAGCAGGTGACCGACCTGGAGACCCAGCACGCCACCCTCCAGGGCGAGGAGGAGAAGCTCACCCTCGCGGCCCAGCGCCTCCAGGCCAAGGTGGACGCCTTCCGCACGAAGAAGGAGACCATCAAGGCCACTTACACCGCCGCCCAGGCCCAGACCCGCATCGGCGAGGCCTTCTCCGGCATCTCCGAGGAGATGGGCGACGTCGGCCTCGCCATCCAGCGTGCCGAGGACAAGACGCAGCAGCTCCAGGCCCGCGCCGGCGCCATCGACGAACTGCTCGCCTCCGGCGCCCTGGACGACCCGACCGGCATGGCCAAGGACGACATCGCCGCCGAGCTGGACCGCCTCTCCGGTGGTACGGATGTAGAGCTGGAGCTCCAGCGGATGAAGGCCGAGCTGGCCGGCGGCCAGCCGCAGCAGGCGATCGAGGGCGGCGCCGGCCAGGGCCAGCAGGCGCAGCAGCCGCAGGACACCCCGCGCTTCGACAAGCAGTAGCCGACGCCTGGAGGGCGACATGGCCGACATGGTCGTAAGGATCATGGGGGAGGGCCAGGTGAGGCTGGCCGACAGCCACCTCACCGAACTGAACAAGCTGGACGACGAACTCCTGGCGGAGACGGAGTCCGGTGACGAGGCAGCCTTCCGCCGCACCCTGACCGCCCTCCTGGACAAGGTCCGGGAGCTGGGCACTCCGCTCCCGGACGACGCCCTGGAACCCTCGGACCTGATCCTTCCCTCCCCGGACGCGACCTTGGAGGAGGTCAGGGCACTGCTGAGGGACGACGGCCTCATCCCGGGGTGACACGCTCCCGCTGACGTCCCCGACGCCCGCACCCTGGCCCGTCAGCCGAGCGGGCCGGTCGGGCCGGGGGGAAACCGGGCGGTGCGCGAGGCGGGCCGAACCGACGGTTCCGGCTCGCCCCGACCGGCCGTACTGTTCACACCGTGAGCCCCTTCGAAAGAGCCCGCTGCAGAGTCGGCGCCCATCCGCTGGCCGTGGACGCGGTCATCGCCGCGGGTGCTCTCGTCTGCATGATCGTGAGCTCTTTCGCCGTCCCGCACGGCGCGCACGGCGTCGCCTGGGGCATCCGCACCCCGGACCCGCTCAGCCTGGTGCTCATGACGCTGGCGGCCGGCGCCCTGGTGTTCCGGCGGTACGCCCCGAAGACGGTCCTGGCCGTCACCGGCGCGGCCTCCGTCGTCGAGTGCGTCACCGGCGACCCCCGCGCCCCCGTCGCCATGGCCGCCGTCGTCGCCCTCTTCACCGTCGCCGCCACCACCGACCGCCGCACCACCCTGCGGGCCGGCCTGCTCACCATGACCGTGCTGACCACCGCCGCGATGGCCGCGGGCCCGCTCCCGTGGTACGCCCAGGAGAACCTCGCGATCTTCGCCTGGACCGGCATCGGCGCCACCGCGGGGGACGCGGTGCGCAGCCGGCGGGCCGTCGTGCAGGCCATCCGGGAGCGCGCCGAGCGTGCCGAGCGGACCCGCGAGGAGGAGGCCCGCCGCCGGGTCGCCGAGGAGCGGCTGCGCATCGCCCGGGACCTGCACGACGTCGTCGCCCACCACATCGCCCTGGTCAACGTGCAGGCGGGCGTGGCCGCACACGTCATGGACAAGCGGCCCGACCAGGCCAAGGAGGCCCTCGCCCACGTCCGCGAGGCCAGCCGCTCCGCGCTCAACGAACTGCGCGCCACCGTCGGCCTGCTCCGCCAGTCCGGCGATCCCGAGGCCCCCACCGAACCCGCTCCCGGCCTGCACCGCCTCGAAGAGCTCGCCGACACCTTCCGCAACGCCGGCCTCCAGGTCGAGGTGGCCCGCGCCGACCAGGGCACCACCCTGCCCGCCGCCGTGGACCTCGCCGCCTACCGGATCATCCAGGAGGCCCTGACCAACGTGCAGAAGCACACGGGATCCGAAGCCAAGGCCGAGGTCAGCGTCGTACGCGTGGGACCGCACATCGAGGTCACCGTCCTCGACAACGGCTCCGGCGAGGCCACCGCCCCCGAGGAAGGCGGCGGCCACGGCCTGCTCGGCATGCGCGAGCGCGTCACCGCGCTGCGCGGCACCCTCACCACCGGCCCCCGCTACGGCGGCGGCTTCCGCGTCCATGCGATCCTGCCGGTCAAGACCGACACCGACGGCCGTCCGGACCACCGCACGGCCGCCCTGGGGGATTCCGCATGACGATCCGTGTCCTGCTCGCCGACGACCAGGCCCTGCTGCGCAGCGCGTTCCGCGTGCTCGTCGACTCCGAGCCCGACATGGAGGTGGTCGGCGAGGCCTCCGACGGCGTCGAGGCGGTGAGGCTGGCCAGGGAGACCCGGGCCGACGTCGTCCTGATGGACATCCGGATGCCGGGCACGGACGGACTGGCCGCCACCCGGCTGATCAGCGAGGATCCGTCCCTCGGACAAGTCCGGGTGGTCATACTGACCACCTTCGAGGTGGACGACTACGTGGTGCAGGCGCTGCGCGCGGGCGCCTCCGGCTTCCTCGGCAAGGGCAGCGAACCCGAGGAACTGCTGAGCGCCATCCGGGTCGCCGCCGGCGGCGAGGCGCTGCTCTCCCCGACCGCCACCAAGGGGCTGATCGCCCGCTTCCTCGCCCAGGGCGACGCCGCCGACGGCCGTGACCCGGCCCGCGCCGAGCGGCTGGACGCGCTCACCTCACGCGAGCGCGAGGTGCTGGTCCAGGTCGCCGGCGGGCACTCCAACGACGAGATCGCCGAGCGCCTCGAAGTCAGCCCGCTGACCGTGAAGACGCACGTCAACCGGGCCATGGCCAAGCTGGGCGCCCGGGACCGGGCCCAGCTCGTGGTGATCGCCTACGAGTCGGGGCTGGTCCGTCCGCGGATGGACTGATCTCCACCCCGGCGTACTGCGGCGGGAGTAGGAGACGGACAAAGGACGGCACCCAGGGCCTACACGAGCGGGGCCGCGCATGGGCGAGGGTGGTGGGGTGGGCGCTCACAGGTGCCCCCTGTGCCGTTCATCCGCCGCTCTTGCGCCGCTCATGCGCCGCTCCCAGCGGTCCTCGCACACAGCAGCTCACCGAAAAGAGACCCTGACCCATGTCCTGGCTGTCCCGCTTCAGCCTCGCGCAGCGGGCCCTGATAGGCCTCATGTCGTTGATCGCGCTCGCCTTCGGGGCGATCGCCATCCCCCAGATCAAGCAGCAGCTGCTGCCCACCATCTCCCTGCCCATGGTGTCGGTCATCGCTCCCTACCAGGGAGCCGCCCCCGACGTCGTCGAGAAGCAGGTCATCGAGCCGGTCGAGAACAACCTCGAAGGCGTCGACGGCGTCACCGGTGTCACCTCCACCGCAAGCGAGGGCAACGCCGTGATCATGGCGTCCTTCGACTACGGCAGCGACACCAGGCAGCTGGTCGCCGACGTCCAGCTGGCCGTCAACCGCGCCCGGCTCCCGGACTCCGTCGACCCGCAGGTCATCTCCGGTTCCACCGACGACATGCCGACCGTGGTCCTCGCCGTCACCTCCGGGAAAGACCAGCAGGCCCTCGCCGACCAGCTCGACAAGACGGTCGTCCCGGACCTGAAGGACATCGACGGCGTCGGCCGGGTCCAGGTCACCGGCGTGCGGGACCTCCAGGTCACCGTCACCCCCTCGGACGCGAAGCTGGCCCGGGCGGGTCTCACCTCCGCCGCCCTCGCCCAGAGTCTGCAGGCGGCCGGCGCGACCGTCCCGGCGGGCTCCTTCGACGAGGCCGGCGCCAACCGCACCGTGCAGGTCGGCGGCGGGCTCACCTCGCTGGGCCAGATCAAGGACCTGATGGTCACCGGGCAGGGCGGCGAGAAGCCCGTGCGCCTCGGTGACGTGGCCTCGGTCGAGGAACAGGAGGCCCCGGCCGACTCGATCACCCGCACCGACGGCCGCCCCAGCCTCGCCGTGAACGTCACCATGGACCACGACGGCAGCGCGGTCTCCATCTCGAACGCGGTCAAGGACAAGCTGCCGAAGCTGCGTCAGGACCTCGGCTCCGGCGCCACCCTCACGGTCGTCAGCGACCAGGGCCCGGCGGTCTCCAAGTCCATCAAGGGCCTGACCACCGAGGGCGCCCTCGGCCTGCTCTTCGCGGTCCTTGTCATCCTGGTTTTCCTGGCCTCGGTCCGCTCGACCCTGGTGACCGCGGTCTCCATCCCGTTGTCGGTGGTCCTCGCGCTCATCGTCCTGTGGACCCGCGGTCTCTCCCTCAACATGCTCACGCTCGGCGCGCTCACCATCGCCATCGGCCGGGTCGTCGACGACTCGATCGTGGTCCTGGAGAACATCAAGCGCCACCTCGGCTACGGCGAGGAGCGCCAGGCCGCCATCATCGGCGCGGTCCGCGAGGTGGCCGGCGCGGTCACCTCCTCCACCCTCACCACGGTCGCCGTCTTCCTGCCGATCGGCCTGGTCGGCGGCATGGTGGGTGCCCTGTTCGGCTCGTTCAGCATCACCGTGACGGCGGCGCTGCTCGCCTCCCTGCTGGTCTCCCTGACGGTCGTACCGGTGCTGTCGTACTGGTTCCTGCGGGCCCCGAAGGGCACCCCCGAGGACGCGGCGGAGGCCCGCCGCAAGGCCGAGGCGAAGGAGGCCGACAGCCGGCTCCAGCGCGCCTACGTCCCCGTCCTGCGGTTCGCGACCCGACGCCGCCTCACCAGCGTCCTGATCGCCCTCGTGGTCCTGGTCGTCACGTTCGGCATGGCCGGGCTGCTGAAGACCAACTTCTTCGACCAGGGCGACCAGGAGGTCCTCACCGTCAAGCAGGAGCTGAAGCCGGGCACCAGCCTGGCGGCGACCGACGCGCAGGCGAAGAAGGTCGAGAAGCTGCTGTCCTCCGTCGACGGGGTGAAGGACTACCAGGTCACCGTCGGCTCGTCCGGCTTCATGGCGGCCTTCGGCGGCGGCACCGACACCAACCAGGCGTCGTACTCCGTGATGCTGGACGACGCGAAGTCGTACGACGAGGTGCAGACCGCCATCGAGGACGGCCTGCACAAGCTGCCCGGCATCGGCACGACCACGGTGTCGGCCGGTGACGGCTTCGGCAGCCAGGACCTGAGCGTCGTCGTGAAGGCGGCCGACGGGGACGTGCTGCGCAAGGCCTCCGAGCAGGTCCGGGCCGCCGTCGCGCAGCTGGACGACGTCACCGACGTCACCAGCGACCTCTCGCAGAGCGTTCCGCGCATCTCGGTGAAGGCCAACTCCAAGGCCGCCGCGGCCGGGTTCGACGACCAGACGCTGGGCGCCGCCGTCACCCAGGCGGTCAAGGGCACCACGGCCGCGAAGGCCACCCTCGACGACACCGAGCGGGACGTCGTCGTGAAGTCGGCGAAGCCGGCCGGGACCCTCGCGCAGCTGCGCGCCCTCAAGCTGGGCCCGGTGAAGCTCGGCGACATCGCCACCGTGAAGCTGGTGGACGGACCGGTGTCGATGACCCGGATCGACGGCCAGCGCGCCGCGACCGTCTCCGCGAAGCCGACGGGTGACAACACCGGCGCGGTCAGCACCCAGCTCCAGTCGAAGATCAAGGCGCTGAAGCTCCCGGCGGGCGCGACGGCCTCGATCGGCGGCGTCACCTCGGACCAGGACAGCGCGTTCAAGAACCTGGGCCTTGCGATGCTGGCGGCGATCGCGATCGTCTTCATGCTGCTGGTCGCGACCTTCCGCTCGCTCGTCCAGCCGCTGATCCTGCTGGTCTCCATCCCGTTCGCGGCGACCGGCGCGATCGGCCTGCTGATCGTCACCGGCACCCCGATGGGCGTGCCCGCGATGATCGGCATGCTGATGCTGATCGGCATCGTGGTGACCAACGCGATCGTGCTGATCGACCTGGTCAACCAGTACCGGCGCCAGGGATACGGCGTGGTCGAAGCGGTGATCGAGGGCGGCCGGCACCGGCTCCGCCCCATCCTGATGACCGCGCTGGCGACCATCTTCGCCCTGCTCCCGATGGCGCTCGGCGTCACCGGCGAGGGCGGCTTCATCGCCCAGCCGCTGGCGGTGGTGGTGATCGGCGGTCTGATCACGTCGACGCTGCTCACCCTGCTCCTCGTCCCGACGCTGTACGCGATGGTCGAACTCCGCAAGGAGCGCCGGGCGAAGAAGCGGGCCGCGAAGCGGGGCCCCGGGACGGCGGTCTCCGCCACGGCGGCCGAGGAGCCGCAGCCCGCGGCCGTCTGACGGTCCTGCGGGCAGCGGCCCGCACTCCCGCGCACGACGGCCGGTTTCCGGAACACCTCCGGGAACCGGCTGTTGCCGCCCGGCCGTTCCGCATGCCGCCGCCGCGAACCGCACGACGGGGGAGGGGAGTTTCGGCGTGCCGCTGGACAAGGACGACCCGAGATCTCTCGGCGGTCACAAGCCGGCCGACCGGCTCGGGGCCGGCGGGTTGGGCATCGTCTGCTGGGGCCGGTCGCGCTCCGGGCGCGAGGTCGCCGTCAAGGCGGTGCACGCCCAGTACGCCGGGAACCCGGTCTTCCGCGCCCGGTTCCGGCAGGAGATCGACGCCGCCCGCCGGGTCGGCGGCGCCTTCACCGCGCCCGTCCTGGACGCCGACGCGGACGCGCCGGCCCCCTGGACGGCCACCCAGTACGTGCCGGGCCCCTCCCTCGCCGCCCGCATCCGGGCGCAGGGCGCGCTCCGCGTCACCGAACTGCGGCCGCTGGCCCTCGGGCTGGTGGAGGCCCTCCGGGAGATCCACCGGGCCGGGATGGTGCACCGCGACCTGGAACCGGCCAACGCGCTGGTGGCCCACGACGGCCTCCGCGCCGGACGCGGCCGGGGGCACGGTGCTGTGGGAGTCCTCCGTGCGCGCCGAGACCCTCGGCAACAGCGGCCTGCTGCCGACGGTCCGGTTCGACCGCGGCGCCCTGGTCCTGTCCACCTCGGACGGCACCGTCTTCACCCTCGACCCGGCACACCCCGAGCGCGAGCCCGTCCCGGGGTGACACCGTCGGGTACCGCTACGGCAGCGCCAGCATCCGCTCCAGGGCCAGCTTGGCGAACGCCTCGGTCTCCTTGTCGACCTCGATCCGGTTGACCAGGTTGCCCTCGGCGAGCGACTCCAGGGTCCAGACCAGGTGGGGGAGGTCGATGCGGTTCATGGTGGAGCAGAAGCAGACCGTCTTGTCGAGGAAGACGATCTCCTTGCCCTCGGGGGCGAAACGGTTCGCCAGGCGGCGGACCAGGTTCAGCTCGGTGCCGATCGCCCACTTGGAGCCGGCGGGGGCCGCCTCCAGGGCCTTGATGATGTACTCCGTCGAACCGACGTAGTCGGCGGCGGCCACCACCTCGTGCCGGCACTCCGGGTGGACCAGGACGTTCACGCCCGGGATGCGCTCGCGCACGTCGTCGACCGAGTCCAGCGAGAAGCGGCCGTGCACCGAGCAGTGGCCGCGCCACAGGATCATCTTCGCGTCGCGCAACTGCTCGGCGCTCAGGCCGCCGTTCGGCTTGTGCGGGTTGTAGAGCACGCAGTCGTCCAGGGACATGCCCATGTCCCGGACGGCGGTGTTGCGGCCGAGGTGCTGGTCGGGCAGGAACAGCACCTTCTCGCCCTGCTCGAAGGCCCACTCCAGGGCCCGCTGGGCATTGGACGAGGTGCAGATGGTGCCACCGTGCTTGCCGGTGAACGCCTTGATGTCCGCGGACGAGTTCATGTACGAGACGGGGACGACCTGTCCGGCGATCCCGGCCTCGGTCAGCACGTCCCAGCACTCGGCGACCTGTTCGGCCGTCGCCATGTCGGCCATCGAGCAGCCGGCCGCCAGGTCGGGCAGGACCACCTTCTGGTCGTCCGAGGTCAGGATGTCGGCGGACTCGGCCATGAAGTGCACACCGCAGAAGACGATGTACTCGGCCTCCGGGCGGGCGGCCGCGTCGCGGGCCAGCTTGAACGAGTCGCCCGTGACATCGGCGAACTGGATGACCTCGTCGCGCTGGTAGTGGTGGCCGAGCACGAAGACCTTGTCGCCGAGCTTCTCCTTGGCCGCGCGGGCGCGCGCGACCAGATCGGGGTCGGACGGCGAGGGCAGGTCGCCGGGACACTCGACGCCCCGCTCGCTCTTCGGGTCGGCCTCACGGCCGAGCAGCAGCAGGGCGAGCGGAGTCGGCTGTACGTCGAGCTCCGTGGTCTGGGCGGTGGTCACGGCACGCACCCTTTCTACTTTTCGTCGTTCTGACGTTATCTATCATAACCGCTTCACGTCACTTTGACGATGCCGATTGTGTCGATGTGACGTGAATCCCGGCGGTGCACGGGCGGTGCACGGGCGGTGTACAGGCGGGTCGCGGGGGAGTGGCCCTGGGGTGCCCGCGGGGCTGCCCGGGGGCGGTCAACAGGCCGCTGTGCGTGACTTCGGGCATGTGCGAGCATGAAGAGGTAGAGAAAACGCGAGAACGCGAATGCCGGCCCGGAATGAAACAGCGGACCCGCCGGTTGCACTCGTCGGCAAGCAGTCTCCGTACAACCCGGGAGAGATGTAGATGTCCGTATCGGACGAGACCAGCACCGCCACCGACGGCATCATCCTCAGTGACGCCGCCGCGGCCAAGGTGAAGGCCCTGCTCGACCAGGAAGGCCGCGACGACCTCGCGCTGCGCGTCGCCGTCCAGCCCGGTGGCTGCTCCGGCCTGCGCTACCAGCTCTTCTTCGACGAGCGCTCCCTCGACGGCGACGTCGTCAAGGACTTCGGCGGCGTCAAGGTCGTCACCGACCGAATGAGCGCCCCCTACCTGGGCGGCGCGTCGATCGACTTCGTCGACACCATCGAGAAGCAGGGCTTCACGATCGACAACCCGAACGCGACGGGCTCCTGCGCCTGCGGCGACTCCTTCAGCTGAGCCGGCCCGTACGGCGGAACGAAGGCGGCGGTCCCTCCCCGAGGGGCCGCCGCCTTCGTGTGTCCTCAGCGCACCTGCGGGTCGAGCGTGGTCGCCTTCTCCTTCGGGACCGCCCTGCCGCCCGTGCCGACCACCTTCCGGCCGTCCAGCGGCGCGTCCAGGCGCACCGTCTGGTGGTACTGCTTGGCGATCAGGATGCAGATCTTGTCCGGCCAGGGCGTCTCGGTCACCTTGACCACCACCTGCTGGGAGCCCTCGTCCGCGGTGACCTTGTAGTCGGCGCACACCCCGCCGGTGAAGGCGACGGTGAGGTCACGGCCGTCGGCCGTGTAGCCGTCCACCTTCACGTCCTTCGGGGTCCCCGGGGAGGGACTCGGCGCCGGCGAGGCGGCGGAGGCCAGGTACTTCGGGTCCACCGCCGGATGGGTGACGGTGTACGAGTCGGCCGCGCCGCGTACCTGGAACAGCCAGGACGGCACCAGCGACTGCCGGCCGCCGACGGACTGCGCGGCCAGCCCGAACACCGCGTTGCGGATCAGGGCCGAGGAGGCCGAGGAGCCTGACGGTGAGGAAGCGGGGCACGGCTGCTCCAGCCGGTCCTTCAGCGGTACCGGACTGGCGCAGCCGCCGATGCCCATCCGGTGGTCGGAGCGGGGCGCCGCGTTCATCAGGTCCAGCGTCTTCCCGGCGCTGAGCACCGGATACGTGTCGCCCTTGACCGGCGTCGCCAGCATCCCGTTGCCGCCGACGACCTCGCCCTGCCTGCCGACGGTCAGCCCGGTCGTCCAGCCGTAGGTGGGCAGCCCGCCCACGACCGGGTCGGCGTTCACCGCCCGCTGGGCGCCCATGACCTGGCTCGCGTCGAGCTTCGCGTCGTCCTGGCCGAGCGCCTTGAGCACCGGGGCGGCGGCCTTCTCCGCGGCGGAGACGCTCACCGGGGTGGCGGCCGGCGCCGCCGGATCCTGGCCGCACACCGGCCCGCTCTTGCAGTTGTCGGTGCCGGGGGCGTAGCGGCTGTACGTCCAGATGCCCGGGGCGGCCCTGTTGACCTGGAGGCTCCCGCCGGAGCCGTCGTGGTCGGTGCCGACCTTCCACACCTGGCCCTCGGCGACCGGCGCCCCCTCGACGCCGAGCGCCTTCGCCAGCGCGGCCACCCGGTCCTTGGAGACCTCGCCGGCCGGCTGGTACACCGCGGCCGAGCCGGGTCCGGCGGGGAGCGTGCCGTCCGCCTTGTAGGTCACGCCGTAGGGGTTGGGCTCGCCCACGGCCACCCCGTCGCCGCCGGAGGAGTAACCGTCCAGGGCGAGCGGCGGGGGAGTGGTGCCACCGGCGGCGCCGGTGGCCGCCCCGGGCCCGGGCCCGTCGCCGGAGCCGCCGCGCGCGGCGAGGAAGGCCCCGCCACCGCCGATCAGCAGGACCGCGGCGGCCACGGAGGCGATGACAGCGGGTGACCGGCGCCGGGCGGGGTGACCGGCCTGGTCCCCGGACGCCCCGGCGGCACCGGAGGCAGCGGCCACCATGGCCTCGGGGGCCTTCGGCGCCGGATCCGCGTCCGACTCGCTCCCCGCGGCGCGGGGCTCCGCCGGCGCGGCGGGCCGGTCGGGCTCCGGGGCCGTTTCCGGCTCGGGAGCCCCGGCCGCGGTCTGCTCGGGGGGCGTGTCCGCGACGGGGGGTGCCGCCGGCTCCGGAGCCGCCGGCTCCGGGTCCTGGGCCGGCCGCGGCTCCGCCGCGGTCCCGGACCGGCCGGGGCGTGCGGTGCTTTCGGCGGGCCCCGCGGTGGGCCGGGCGTCGGGCCCGGCCGCCTTCGGCGACTCCGTGGTGTCCAGGGCCTCCGAGGACTCCCCGGTGGTACCCGCGGCCGCGTCCTCGTCGTTCTCGGGTCGCTCGCTCTTCACCGCATCGCTCCTTGCCGCGCGTCGTATCCCGCCTCCCCTTCGCGGGGGACGGCGATGGGACGCGGGAGGGGGGCGCGCGGTTCCCCGGGAACGCGCCGGGCGGCTCAGTCGCCGTAGTCGGACATCGCGTCCAGCAGCCTGGCGGACTTCTTCGGCACCGTCACCCCGTGGATGAGTGACGGCGGCACCGGGTGGGCATCGCTGTGAGCGGGAACCACCCAGTGCGGGGCCATCCGGGCGCAGTCCCCGCGCAGCGACGCGAGGTCGCCGTCCAGGTCGGCCGGAGCGGAAGGCTGGACCTTGAGGTTCGTCATGAACGAACCGTACGCACGCCGTGGGGTGCGAAGAAAGATCTACTATCGGGTAGTTTTGACACCTTCAGAGCCCCCGGCCGACCCGGTAGCGTTAACTGTCATTCACGCCTCCCCTCAGGAGAGTCCCAGCCGTGCGCATCGCAGTCACCGGCTCCATCGCCACCGACCACCTCATGACCTTCCCCGGCCGCTTCGCCGACCAGCTCGTCGCGGACCAGTTGCACACGGTCTCGCTGTCCTTCCTGGTCGACAACCTGGACGTGCGCCGGGGCGGCGTCGGCGCGAACATCGCGTTCGGCATGGGACAGCTCGGCACCCGGCCCGTCCTGGTCGGCGCGGCGGGCTTCGACTTCGACGAGTACCGGGCCTGGCTCGACCGGCACGGCGTCGACACGGACTCCGTCCGCATCTCCGAGACCCTGCACACCGCGCGCTTCGTGTGCACGACCGACGCCGACCACAACCAGATCGGCTCCTTCTACACGGGCGCGATGAGCGAGGCCCGGCTGATCGAGCTGAAGACGGTCGCCGACCGGGTGGGCGGACTCGACCTGGTCCTGATCGGCGCGGACGACCCGGAGGGCATGCTCCGCCACACGGAGGAGTGCCGGGCCCGGGCCATCCCGTTCGCCGCCGACTTCTCCCAGCAGATCGCCCGGATGAACGGCGACGAGATCCGGATACTGCTGGACGGCGCGACCTACCTCTTCTCCAACGAGTACGAGAAGGGTCTGATCGAGACCAAGACCGGCTGGAGCGACGAGGAGATCCTCGGGAAGGTCGGCCACCGCGTCACCACGCTGGGCGCCCGCGGAGTGCGGATCGAGCGGGCCGGCGAGGAGGTCATCGAGGTCGGCTGCGCCGACGAGGAGCGCAAGGCCGACCCGACCGGTGTCGGCGACGCGTTCCGGGCCGGGTTCCTGTCCGGGCTCGCCTGGGGGGTCTCGCTGGAGCGGGCGGCGCAGGTGGGCTGCATGCTCGCGACGCTCGTCATCGAGACGGTGGGCACCCAGGAGTACCAGCTGCGCCGCGGGCACTTCATGGAGCGGTTCACCAAGGCGTACGGGGACGAGGCGGCCGAAGAGGTGCGCGGGCACCTGGTCTGAGGCCGCCGGGTGGCGGGCGCGCGGGGGCTGGTCGCGCAGTTCCCCGCGCCCCTGAGGGGGTGCCTCAGTCGACCCGGCGTACCAAGTAGGCCGTTCCCCTGTCCGCCGGCTCCTCGCCCTCGTACTCCTGGCCCCGCATCTCGCACCACGCCGGGATGTCCAGGCGCGCCGCCTCGTCGTCCGACAGCACCCGGACCAGGCCCCCCACCGGCACGCTCCCGATGACCTTCGCCAGTTCGATGACGGGGATCGGGCACCGCTTGCCGAGCGAGTCGACGACGACCTCGGGCGCTTCCGGTGCCCGGACCGCCGACGTCACCGGCGGGGCGCCCAGCTTCTCCCGCACCCCCGCCACCACCCCCGGCAGCACGTCCAAAAACCGTTCCACGTCCCCTTCGGCCGTTCCCGCCGGCAGCGACACCCGCACGTTCCCCTCACTGAGGACGCCCATCGCCTTGAGCACATGGCTGGGCGTCAGCGTGCTGCTCGTGCAGGAGGATCCGGACGACACCGCGAAACCCTCGCGGTCGAGCTCGTGGAGCAGGGTCTCGCCGTCGACGTAGAGACAGGAGAACGTGACGATGCCCGGCAGGCGCCGGTCCGCGTCGCCCACCACCTCCACGTCCGGCACCAACTCCGGCACCCGCGCCCGGATCCGCGCCGTCAGCTCCCGCAGCCGTGCGGCCTCCCGCTCGGCATCCGCCCGCACGGCGCGCAGCGACGCGGCCGCCGCGACGATCGCCGGCAGGTTCTCGAAACCGGGCGAACGGCCCGACTCCCGCTCGTCCGAAGCCCCTTGGACGGCGAACCGCACCCCCTTGCGCACCACCAGCAGTCCCACCCCGGCCGGGCCGCCCCACTTGTGCGCACTGGCCGTCAGCAGCGACCAGTCACCCTCCACCCGCTCCCATCCCAGCGACTGCGCCGCGTCCACCAGCAACGGCACCCCGGCCGCCCGGCACGCCTCGGCGACCGCCGCGACCGGCTGCACGGTGCCCACCTCGTGGTTGGCCGACTGGAGACAGGCGAGCGCGGTGCCGGGGCGGAGAGCGGCCTCGTAGGAGCCGGCGTCCACCGCTCCCTGGCGTGACACCGGCACCTGGGTCACCTCGCCGCCCTCCGCCTCGAACGCCTCGGCCGAATGGAGGACCGAGGAGTGTTCCACGGCTGACACGATCAGGTGACGTCCGGCGCGACGCCGGCCGGCCAACGCCCCGGCGACACCGGCATGGACGGCCTGGGTGCCGGACGGCGTGAACGTCAGCTCGTCCGTCCGGCAGCCGACCGCCTCGGCGGCCGCCTCCCGAGCGGCGTCCAGCAGCATGCGCGCCTTCCGGCCCTCGCGGTACAGCCGGGAGGGATCGGCCCACCCGTCGTCCAGAGCGGCCAACAGTGCTTGCCGGGCGACGGGATGGAGGGGCGCGGCCGATGCGGCGTCGAAGTAGGACACACCGCAACGTTAGAACGTCCTGAGGGACGGCCGGCCCAGGGGCGCGGAGCCGGACCGGCAGGCGGCTCCGCCGGGTGGCGTGACCAGCCCTCCACGCACCCGCACACGCGCCCAAGACCCGGGCAACCCGAGCTGTTAGGCGCCCAATCCCACCCTTAAGGAGTGACCCGCGGCGCGTATGCCCCCCTCCCCGCGAAGCCTCAGAACGCGTCGGCTAGGGTTTGGTCCGCATAAACATCCAAACCCCTGCCCGACGCAGGGCGGCGACCGACCAGCGAGAAGGCCGCAGCCGAACCGCGCGGGCGAGACTCTCGGGAAGGCGCTACGTGAGTCCCAACGGCTCCGACCGCTCGCCGCGGCGCCCGATGCGGCGGAAGCTGCTGCAGGCAATGACCGCGGGCCTGGTCCTTGCGACCGCTACCGGTTGCACATACAAGGACTTCCCCCGCCTTGGTATGCCCACCCCGACCACGGAAGAGGCTCCGCGGATCCTCTCCCTGTGGCAGGGCTCCTGGGCCGCCGCGCTCGCCGTCGGCGTGCTGGTGTGGGGTCTGATCATCTGGAGCGCCATCTTCCACCGGCGCAGCCGCACCAAGATCGAGGTGCCGGCCCAGACCCGGTACAACATGCCGATCGAGGCGCTGTACACGGTGGTTCCGCTCATCATCGTCTCGGTGCTGTTCTACTTCACCGCGCGTGACGAGACGAAGCTGCTCAGCCTCACCGACAAGAAGCCCGACGTCACGGTCAACGTGGTCGGCTTCCAGTGGAGCTGGGGCTTCAACTACGTGACGCCCGTCGACGGTGTGACCGGCGACGCGAAGACCGACGCGAACCTGGAAGCGATTCCGGACCGGTTCAAGAAGGAGTTCCCGGCCGCCGCCGGCGGCGTCTACGACGTCGGCACGCCGGGTACCAAGAACCCCCAGACCGGCAACCCCGGTCCGACGCTCTGGCTCCCCAAGGGCGAGACCGTCCGCTTCATCCTCACCTCGCGTGACGTCATCCACTCCTTCTGGGTGGTGCCGTTCCTGATGAAGATGGACGTCGTCCCGGGCCACACCAACGCGTTCCAGGTGACCCCCAATCAAGAGGGCACCTTCCTGGGCAAGTGTGCCGAGCTCTGCGGCGTCGACCACTCCCGGATGCTGTTCAACGTGAAGGTCGTCTCGCCTGAGCGTTACCAGCAGCACCTCAAGGACCTCGTCAAGAAGGGGCAGACCGGTTACATTCCCGCCGGCATCGCGCAGACGAGCCACGAGAAGAACCGGGAGACGAACAACCTGTGAGCATCCTCAACGAACCCCAGGGTGCCGCGGCTGAAGGCTCGTACGCTGACGAGCTGCCGGTCAGGCGCAAGCAGCCCGGCAATGTCGTGGTGAAGTGGCTGACGACCACCGACCACAAGACCATCGGCACGCTGTATCTGGTCACGTCGTTCGCGTTCTTCCTGATCGGTGGAGTGATGGCGCTGCTCATGCGCGCCGAACTCGCTCGCCCCGGTCTGCAGATCATGTCGAACGAGCAGTTCAACCAGGCGTTCACGATGCACGGCACGATCATGCTGCTGATGTTCGCGACGCCGCTGTTCGCCGGCTTCACGAACTGGATCATGCCGCTGCAGATCGGTGCTCCGGACGTCGCCTTCCCGCGGCTGAACATGTTCGCCTACTGGCTGTACCTGTTCGGCTCCACCATCGCGGTGGGCGGCTTCCTCACCCCGCAGGGCGCCGCCGACTTCGGCTGGTTCGCCTACTCCCCGCTGTCGGACGCGGTCCGCTCGCCGGGCCTCGGCGCCGACATGTGGATCATGGGTCTGGCCTTCTCCGGCTTCGGCACCATCCTCGGCGCGGTCAACTTCATCACCACGATCATCTGCATGCGCGCCCCCGGCATGACCATGTTCCGCATGCCGATCTTCGTGTGGAACGTGCTGCTGACCGCGGTCCTGGTCCTGCTCGCCTTCCCCGTCCTCGCCGCCGCGCTGTTCGCGCTGGAGGCGGATCGGAAGTTCGGGGCACACGTCTTCGACGCGGCGAACGGCGGAGCCTTGCTCTGGCAGCACCTCTTCTGGTTCTTCGGCCATCCAGAGGTGTACATCATCGCGCTGCCGTTCTTCGGCATCATCTCCGAGGTCATCCCGGTCTTCTCCCGCAAGCCGATGTTCGGCTACATGGGTCTGATCGCGGCGACCATTGCGATCGCCGGTCTGTCCGTGACGGTGTGGGCGCACCACATGTACGTCACCGGCGGTGTGCTGCTGCCGTTCTTCTCCTTCATGACCTTCCTGATCGCGGTCCCGACCGGGGTGAAGTTCTTCAACTGGATCGGCACGATGTGGAAGGGCTCGTTGTCCTTCGAGACACCGATGCTCTGGGCCACCGGCTTCCTGATCACCTTCACCTTCGGTGGTCTGACCGGTGTCATCCTGGCCTCGCCGCCGATGGACTTCCACGTCTCCGACTCGTACTTCGTGGTGGCCCACTTCCACTACGTGGTCTTCGGCACGGTCGTCTTCGCGATGTTCTCCGGCTTCCACTTCTGGTGGCCGAAGATGACGGGCAAGATGCTCGACGAGCGGCTCGGCAAGATCACCTTCTGGACGCTGTTCGTCGGCTTCCACGGCACCTTCCTGGTCCAGCACTGGCTGGGCGCGGAGGGCATGCCGCGCCGTTACGCCGACTACCTGGCGGCCGACGGCTTCACCGCCCTCAACACGGTCTCGTCGATCAGCTCCTTCCTGCTCGGCCTGTCGATCCTGCCGTTCCTCTACAACGTCTGGAAGACGGCGAAGTACGGCAAGAAGGTCGAGGTCGACGACCCGTGGGGCTACGGCCGTTCGCTGGAGTGGGCGACCTCCTGCCCGCCGCCGCGGCACAACTTCCTCACCCTGCCGCGGATCCGCAGCGAATCCCCGGCGTTCGACCTGCACCACCCTGAGATCGCCGCCCTGGAGCAGCTGGAGCACGGCCAAGCCGCCGCCGCTGTCGCGGGCAGCAAGGAGGCCGGCAAGTGAAGATCCAGGGCCGCATGTTCGTGTGGCTGAGCGTCTTCGTCCTCGCCATGGCGATCGTCTATGGCGTGTGGTCGAAGGAGGCGGCCGGTACCACGGCGCTCTTCATGGCCTTCGGCCTGTGCATCATGATCGGCTTCTACCTGGGCTTCACGGCCTCGCGGGTGGACGCCGGTGCCCAGGACAACAAGGAGGCCGATGTCGCGGACGAGGCCGGCGAGGTGGGCTTCTTCAGCCCGCACAGCTGGCAGCCGCTCGCCCTCGGTGTCGGCGGCGCGCTGGCCTTCCTCGGTGTCGCGGTCGGCTGGTGGCTGCTGTACTTCTCGGCGCCCATCATCATGATCGGCCTCTTCGGCTGGGTGTTCGAGTACTACCGCGGTGAGAACCGCACCCAGTAAGCACGCGCCGAGCGCACCAGGAGCCCGGACTCTCCGCAAGGAGGGCCCGGGCTCCTGGCGTTCCGGGGGAGCGGGTACCGCTTTCGGTGCAGTGGCGTCCCCCGTCCGGCCTATCCGGCATGCCGGTCCGCAAAACGGATCATAATGTGACCATATGAGTCAGACTCCGTGCGCTCGCACCGTCGTCAGCTGCGCCCTGCTGGTGACCGCCCTCGGAGCGGGCATCACCGCCTGTGGATCCGGCGGCGGCCCGCTGTCGGAGAAGCCGCACGACGCGGCGGACCAGATCTCCTTCAACACCCCCACCGGCACCGGGAAGCGGGCCGACCCCGACAAGCCCCTGGAGGTCGTCGCCAAGAGCGACGAGGACCGGATCACGGACGTCACGGCCCGGGACGCCACCGGCCGCGTCGTGGCGGGCGAACTCGACGCCGACGGGCGTCGCTGGCACAGCACGTCGCCGCTGGCCGCCAACGCCCACTACACGGTCCAGGTCAGCACCGAGGACGAGGACGGCGCGCCCGGCCGCAAGACCCTCACCTTCGACACCAGCAAGCCCACCACCCAGCAGCGCCTGAAAGTCACCTTCGGCCCCAAGTCGGGGGAGTACGGGGTGGGCCAGCCCGTCACCGCCCAACTCGACCAGGGCATCAAGGACAAGGCCCAGCGCGCCATCGTGGAGCGCGGCCTCCGGGTCGACTCGGTCCCCGCGGTCGAGGGGTCCTGGTACTGGGTGAGCGACAAGGAACTCCACTACCGGCCCAGGGACTACTGGCCCGCGCACGCCACCCTCCAGGTGCACAGCAACCTGGACGGCGTCAGGATCAGCGACCGCCTGTGGGGCGGCGCGGTCACGCCGCTGAAGCTCACCATCGGCGACAAGCTCCTGGCCGTCACGGACGCCGCCGCTCACCAGATGACGGTGTACAAGAACGACAAGGTGATCAACCAGATCCCCATCACCACCGGCAAGCCCGGCTTCGAGACCCGCAACGGTGTCAAGGTCGTACTGGAGAAGCAGTACTTCGTACGCATGCGCGGCACCACGGTCGGCATCGCCGAGGGCACCTCGGACTCCTACGACCTTCCGGTCTACTACGCCACCCGGGTGACCTGGTCGGGTGAGTACGTCCATGCCGCGCCCTGGTCGGTGGGCTCCCAGGGGTCCGCGAACGTCAGCCACGGCTGCACCGGTATGAACACCTCCAACGCCGAGTGGTTCTTCGACACCTTCCACCCGGGCGATGTGGTGAAGGTCGTCAACTCCAACGGCAAGGAGATGGAGCACTTCGGAAACGGCTTCGGCGACTGGAACCTCGCCTGGAAGGACTGGCGGGGCGGCAGCGCCCTGGCCAACGGCGCCCAGGACGTCCAGAACCCCGCGAGCGCGGCGAGAGTGCAGCCGGCCGCCCTGTGAAACGCCCTGAAGGGCAAGCTGACCCAGGGGCGCGGGGCGGTGGCCGATATGCGGCTACCGCCCCGCGGGCGCGAACGGCCCCCACCGGGCCGCGGTCGCGCACGCACCGCGCCCCACGTCTGCCTAGGCGCTCTGCAGCCTCCGCTGCCGCAGCAGAGCCGCCAAGGATGCCGCGAACTCCACCGGTTCCACCGGCAGCGTCACCGCCGCGTCCGCACGGCTCCACGTGGCCAGCCACGCGTCCTGGGGCCGCCCGATCAGCAGCAGCACCGGCGGGCAGTTGAAGATCTCGTCCTTGATCTGCCGGCACACCCCCATCCCCCCCAGCGGCACGGCCTCACCGTCCAGCACGCACACGTCGATGCCGCCCTTGTCCAGTTCGGTGACGACCGCCTGTGGCGTCGCGCACTCCAAGAACTCGACGAAGGGCACGTCGGGAGCCGGGCGCCGGCCGGAGGCCAGCCGTACCTGCTCGCGGGTGTTGGAGTCGTCGCTGTAGACCAGCACCGTGGCGGTCGGCTGCATTGTTCCTCCGATACGCGGGGACGGGAGTCGTCGTACGGACAGGACCGGTGCGCCGGATGCTACTCCCCCGAACACCTCGTCAACACCTGTTGGAACACCGCTTCGATGGGCCATCCGGGCAGTACACACGGTGCGGACACCCCGAACGGCACCCCCCGGAGTGAGCGCGAGATAAGCGACCGACATAATGTCGGTCGTGGCGACAGCAACGACAGTAGAAACCGGGCACGCGCACCCGTCGGTCAATCGGCCGAACCTCACCAGCGTCGGAACCATCATCTGGCTGAGTTCCGAGCTGATGTTCTTCGCGGCCCTCTTCGCGATGTACTTCACCCTGCGATCGGTGACCGGTCCGGATCACTGGAAGGAGATGGCGAGCCATCTCAACATTCCGTTCTCCGCGACGAACACCACGATCCTGGTGCTCTCCTCCCTCACCTGCCAGCTCGGCGTGTTCGCCGCCGAGCGCGGGGACGTGAAGAAGCTCCGGGGCTGGTTCATCATCACCTTCGTGATGGGCGCGATCTTCATCGGCGGTCAGATCTACGAGTACACCAACCTGGTGAAGGAGGACGGCATCTCGCTCTCCTCCGACCCGTACGGCTCGGTGTTCTACCTGACCACCGGGTTCCACGGCATGCACGTGACGGGCGGCCTCATCGCCTTCCTGTTCGTCCTCGGCCGCACCTACGCGGCGAAGCGCTTCACGCACGAGCAGGCGACCGCGGCCATCGTCGTGTCCTACTACTGGCACTTCGTCGATGTCGTCTGGATCGGCCTCTTCGCCACGATCTACCTGATCAAGTAGCGGGGCCGGCTCCGCGCGCTGCACAAGCGCACAACCCAGAAGCATCGACGCAGAAGATCCTGACACCGGGGTAATCCGTGAAAAAGCTCTCCGCACGACGACGCCATCCGCTGGCGGCGGTCGTCGTCCTACTCTTTGCGCTGGCGGCCACTGGGGGGCTGTACGCCGCGCTCGCGCCCGCGGGCCGGGCGCAGGCCGACGAGACCTCCCAGTCCCTGACCATTGAGGAGGGCAAGAAGCTCTACTCGGTCGGCTGTGCCAGCTGCCACGGCACCGGCGGTCAGGGTTCGTCCGACGGTCCCAGCCTGGTCGGCGTGGGCGCCGCGGCCGTGGACTTCCAGGTCGGCACCGGCCGTATGCCGGCGGCCACCTCGCAGGGCCCGCAGGTCGTCGCGAAGAAGAACATCTACACCCAGGCCCAGATCGACCAGCTCGCGGCGTACGTCGCCTCGCTGGGCGCCGGTCCCGAGGTGCCCACCAAGGAGCAGTACGGCCCGGGCGGTGCCGACATCGCCGCGGGCGGTGAGCTCTTCCGCACCAACTGCGCGCAGTGCCACAACTTCGTGGGTGCGGGTGGCGCGCTGACCAAGGGCAAGTTCGCGCCGAGCCTGGAAGGCGTCGACCCGAAGCACATCTACGAGGCCATGCAGACGGGCCCGCAGAACATGCCGTCCTTCCCCGACACCACGCTGTCCGAGAAGAACAAGAAGGACATCATCGCGTACCTCGACGCGGTCAACAGCTCCAAGACGACGAACCCCGGCGGTCTCGACCTGGGCGGCCTCGGGCCGGTCAGTGAGGGTCTGTTCGCGTGGATCTTCGGTCTCGGCGCCCTGATCGCCGTCGCCGTCTGGGTCGCCGCTCGGACCGCAAAGGCCAAGAAGTCATGAGTAGCCAAGAGATTCCAGAAGAGAACCTGCCCGCTGAGCAGGACCACGCGCACGGCGCCGTGGGTGTCGCGGACGAGAGGGACCCGTTCGGGGACCCGGGTCTGCCGCCTCACGAGCACCGGATCCAGGACATCGACGAGCGCGCCGCCAAGCGGTCCGAGCGCGTCGTGGCCCTGCTGTTCACGGTGTCGATGCTGGCCACCGCCGGCTTCATCGCCTCGTACGTGACCGTCCCCAAAGACAAGTCGATCTTCGTCTTCCCGCTCGGTCACATCAGCGCGCTGAACTTCGCGCTGGGCCTGACGCTCGGTGTGGCGCTGTTCTGCATCGGCGCGGGCGCGGTCCACTGGGCCCGCACCCTGATGTCCGACGTCGAGGTCGCCGACGAGCGGCACCCGATCGAGGCCGGCCCCGAGGTCCGCGCCAAGGTCCACGCGGACTTCAAGCAGGGCGCCAAGGAGTCGGCGCTCGGCCGGCGCAAGCTGATCCGCAACACCATGTTCGGCGCGCTGACCCTGGTTCCGCTCTCCGGTGTCGTGCTGCTGCGCGACCTCGGCCCGCTGCCCGGCACCTCGCTGCGCCACACGGCGTGGTCGAAGGGCAAGCTGCTCGTCAACATGAACACCAACGAGCCGCTGCGTCCCTCCGACGTCACCGTCGGCTCGCTGACCTTCGCCAAGCCCGAGGGCGTCGAGGAGTCCCAGGAGGACTTCCAGAACGTGATGGCGAAGGCGGCCCTGATGATCATCCGGCTGCAGCCGGACAACATCAAGGACAAGCGCGAGCTGGAGTGGTCCCACGAGGGCATCGTGGCCTACTCGAAGATCTGCACCCACGTGGGCTGCCCGATCTCGCTGTACGAGCAGCAGACCCACCACGTGCTCTGCCCGTGCCACCAGTCCACCTTCGACCTCTCCGACGGTGCCCGAGTGATCTTCGGCCCGGCCGGTCACGCCCTGCCGCAGCTGCGCATCGGTGTGAGCGAGGAGGGCTACCTCCAGGCGCTCGGCGACTTCGAGGAGCCCGTCGGTCCTGCTTTCTGGGAGCGCGGATGAGCACTACGACGAACGACGAGACCCGCTCACGCGGGAAGGCACCGGCCGGCGAGCGCGTCGCCGACTGGGCCGACGGACGGCTCGGGATCTACTCCCTGGCCAAGTCCAACATGCGCAAGATCTTCCCCGACCACTGGTCGTTCATGCTGGGCGAAGTGTGCATGTACAGCTTCATCATCATCATCCTGACGGGTGTCTATCTGACACTGTTCTTCCACCCGTCGATGAACGAGGTGACGTACCACGGCAGCTATGTCCCGCTCCAGGGACAGCTGATGTCCGAGGCGTTCAACTCGACCCTGCACATCTCCTTCGACGTGCGCGGTGGTCTGCTCATCCGGCAGATCCACCACTGGGCCGCGCTGATCTTCCTCGCCGGCATGTTCGTGCACATGATGCGTGTGTTCTTCACCGGCGCGTTCCGCAAGCCGCGTGAGATCAACTGGCTGTTCGGCTTCCTGCTGTTCGTCCTCGGCATGTTCACCGGCTTCACCGGCTACTCGCTCCCGGACGACCTGCTCTCCGGCACCGGTGTCCGCTTCACCGAGGGCGCCATCCTGTCGATGCCGATCGTCGGCACGTACATCTCGTACTTCCTCTTCGGCGGCGAGTTCCCCGGCCACGACTTCGTGGCGCGGTTCTACTCGATCCACATCCTGCTGCTGCCGGGCATCATGCTCGGCCTGATGGTGGGCCACCTGATCCTGGTCTTCTACCACAAGCACACGCAGTTCGCGGGTCCCGGAAAGTCCGAGAAGAACGTCGTCGGCATGCCGCTGCTGCCGGTCTACATGGCCAAGGCCGGAGGCTTCTTCTTCCTGGTCTTCGGTGTCATCGCGGCCATCGCGGCGACCACCCAGATCAACCCGGTCTGGGCGATCGGCCCCTACCGTCCGGACCAGGTGTCCACCGGCGCCCAGCCCGACTGGTACATGGGCTTCGCCGAGGGCCTGATCCGCTACATGCCCGGCTGGGAGATCAACTTCTGGGGTCACACCCTGGTCCTGGGCGTGTTCATCCCGCTGGTCCTGTTCGGCCTGGTGCTGGGCGTGATCGCGCTCTACCCGTTCATCGAGTCCTGGGTCACCGGGGACAAGAGCGAGCACCACATCCTGGACCGCCCGCGCAACGCCCCGACCCGTACCGGGTTCGGTGTCGCCTGGGTGACCGTGTACATGATCGGTCTGGTCGGTGGTGGCAACGACCTCATCGCCACCCACTTCCACCTGTCGATCAACGACGTGACCTGGTTCGTCCGGATCTTCTTCTTCGCCGGACCCGTGATCGCGTTCCTCGTCACCAAGCGGATCTGTCTCGGCCTGCAGCGCCGGGACCGCGAGAAGGTGCTGCACGGTCGCGAGACCGGCATCATCAAGCGGCTGCCGCACGGTGAGTTCATCGAGGTGCACGAGCCGCTCAGCCAGGAGCAGCTGCACACCCTCACGGCCCACCACCAGTACGAGCCGGCCCAGGTCGGCGCGGGGGTCGACGAGAACGGTGTCGAGCGCAAGATCAAGGGGTCCGAGAAGCTCCGCGCCAAGCTGAGCAACGCCTACTACGGCGAGGACAACCAGATCCCGAAGCCCACCGTCGACGAGTACAAGGAGATCACGAGCGGCCACGGCCACCACTGATCGACCGCGTCGCCACACGACGGCCGAAGGGCCCCCGTCCGGGGTACGGACGGGGGCCCTTCGCCGTGCCCGGAGCTGGATAGGGTAGCCCTGAGGACCGGACCTCTGTTGCCCGTACGACGATCAGGAGCGGCTTTATGAGCGCTGTGACCCCCGCTGGAGGCGACACCGCGGCGGGCCGTTCCTGGCCCGGGGTGCTGAACGCGCTGCTGTACGGCCAGGACCAGAGCGCGGACGCGACGGCCTGGGCGATGGACCAGATCATGCGCGGCCAGGCGACCGACGCCCAGATCGCCGGCTTCGTCGTCGCCCTGCGGGCGAAGGGCGAGACGGTCGACGAGATCAACGGCCTGGTCCGCACGATGTACGCGCACGCCAATGTCATCGAGGTGCCGGGCCGCACGGTCGACATCGTCGGCACCGGCGGCGACGGCGCCAAGACGGTGAACATCTCGACGATGTCGGCGCTGGTGGTGGCCGGCACCGGGGCGAAGGTCGTCAAGCACGGCAACCGGGCCGCGTCCTCCGCGTCCGGCGCCTCGGACGTGCTGGAGAAGCTCGGCGTCAACCTCGACCTGACCCCGCGACGCGTCGCCGAGGTCGCCGAGGAGGCCGGCATCACCTTCTGCTTCGCCGTCAAGTTCCACCCGGCGCTGCGCCACGCAGGCGCCGCCCGCGGCCAGCTGGGCATCCGCACGGTGTTCAACATCCTCGGCCCGCTGACCAACCCCGCGCAGGTGCGGTCCCAGGCGGTCGGTGTCGCGGACCCGCGCATGGCACCGGTCGTCGCGGGCGTCTTCGCCGAGCGCGGCAACTCCTCCCTGGTCTTCCGCGGCGACGACGGCCTCGACGAACTGACCACCACCGCCACGTCCCACGTCTGGATCGTCCGCGACGGGAAGGTCACCGAGGAGACCTTCGACCCGAGGGACGTCGGCATCGAGCTGGTCCCGGTGGAGGCGTTGCGCGGCGGCGACCCGTCGTACAACGCGGAGGTCGCGCGCAGGCTCCTCGACGGCGAGCGGGGCCCGGTGCGGGACGCGGTCCTGCTCAACTCGGCGGCGGCACTGGTCGCCCTGGACCCGGGCACCGGGACACTCGCCGAGCAGATCCGCGCCGGCATGGACGAGGCGGCGGAGTCGATCGACTCGGGCGCGGCCAAACGGGTGCTGGAGCGCTGGGCGGCGGCGACCAACCGGTAGGCGCCCGGCGGAAGGAGAAGGTGGCGCCGGCGCTCCGGCCCGTCCGTCATCCGGACACAGGTTGCGCGCCGACGATCACCTCATCTACGTTTCCCCACAGGTCATGAGTGACAGTCATGAGGCCCCGGCCGACTGTCCGGCAACCCTCCGTCCGTGGCGGGGTGCCCCGGGTGAAGACCAGGCCGTAGGCAGCGAGGTCTGCGGCAAGCGCGGATCCCTCACGCTCTGTTCATGAGCACGATCCAGGGATCCTGGTCATCGAGGGAGTCTCCCGTGAGCAAGCGAATGCGCTAGGGCGTCGAGCCCCCCTTCCGCGCACCCTTCTTCACTTTCTTCTTTCCTCTCACGGGAGTTCGCCATGTCCGTCTCCACCGCTGTCTCCGCCCAGTCGGTCTGTGCCCCTCTGCCCGTTCTGGGGCGGGATGTCACCGTCCCGCTCGTCACCGGTGGCGAGGTCGGCTACGCCGCCCTCGACTACGCGGCCAGCGCTCCCGCGCTCCAGCGGGTCTGGGACGACGTGGCGGCGTACGCGCCCTACTACGGCAGCGTCCACCGCGGCGCCGGCTACCTCTCCCAGCTCTCCACGGACCTCTTCGAGAACGCCCGCCGGACCGTCGCCGAGTTCCTCGGCTGCCGCCCCGACGACCAGCTGGTCTTCACCCGCTCGACCACGGACTCCCTGAACCTTCTGGCCCGCGCCCTCCCCGCCGGCTGCCAGGTCTTCGTCTTCGAGACCGAGCACCACGCGAGCCTGCTGCCCTGGCAGGACGCCCGGGTCAGCTACCTCGACGCCCCGCGCACCCCGCGCCAGGCCGTCGAGACCCTGGAGAAGGCTCTCGCCTCCCGTCCGGAGGCCGCCGACGGGGGCCGCGGCCCGGCCCTGGTCTGCGTCACCGGCGCCTCCAACGTCACCGGCGAGCTGTGGCCGGTGCGCGAGCTGGCCGCCGTCGCACACGCGCAGGGCGCCCGGATCGTCCTGGACGCCGCCCAGCTGGCCCCGCACCACCCGGTGAGCGTCCGGGAGCTGGACGTCGACTGGATCGCCTTCTCCGGCCACAAGCTGTACGCCCCCTTCGGCTCCGGCGTCCTGGCCGGCCGTGCCGACTGGCTGCGGGCGGCCGAGCCGTACCTCGCGGGCGGCGGCGCCAGCCGCAAGGTCACCCGGCGCGAGGACGGGGGAGTGGCCGTGGAGTGGCACGACAGCGCCGCGCGCCACGAGGCGGGCTCCCCGAACGTCATCGGGGCCTACTCGATCGCCGCGGCCTGCAAGGCGCTGACCGAGGCGGGCTTCGAGAATCTGGTCGCCCGCGAACGGCACCTGATCGCCAAGGTCCGCGCGGGCCTCGCCGAGGTCCCCGAGGTCCGTGTGCTCTCCCTGTTCGGCGACGACGCCCCGCGGGTGGGCGTGCTCTCCTTCGTCGTCGAGGGCTGGAACAGCTCCCACTTCGCCGCGGCCCTCTCCGCCGAGTACGGCATCGGCGTCCGCGACGGCCTCTTCTGCGCCCACCCGCTGGTCAGGACCCTGCTGGGCTCCGACCCGCAGACCCAGGGCGAGTGCGGGGCGCCGGAGGCGGCACCGGGCGAGAAGTCCCTGAACGCCATCCGGGTGAGCTTCGGGGCGGGAACGCCGGACGAGCACGTGGAGCGCTTCGTGGCGGCGGTCCGGGAACTGGTGACCGACGGTGCGAAGTGGTCGTACCGCACGGAGGGTGGCCGCTGCGTCCCGGCGGTCTGATCCCGGCCGGCGCAAGGGGCGGCCGGCCCAGGGGTGCGGAGAACCGCCCGCCCAGCCGCGGCGCACCCGCAGGAGGCCATGGTGCGGGCCGGTGGGGGCCGGCCGCGCAGTTCCCCGCGCCCCCGACGGGGCGCTCCAGTGAGCGGCCTTCGCTAGCTGTCCAGGCCGATCGCGAACGCCGCCTCCAGGTCGTGCTGGGAGTACGTGCGGAACGCGACGTGCGTGTCCGTGCCCTCCACGCCCTGGATCTTGCTGATCCGGCCCGGGATCACCTCGGCCAGGTCCTCGTGCTCGCGCACCCGGACCATGGCGATCAGGTCGTACGTACCGGTGACGGAGAAGACCTCGCTGACGCTGTCCAGCGCGGCGATCTGTTCCGCGATCTCGGGGATCCGGTCCACGCTGGTCTTGATGAGGACGATCGCGGTGATCACGGCTGGTTCTCTCCCTCGGGAGCCGGAGCTGGGGCGGCCTTCACTTTAGTCCCACGGCCGTACCGCGCCCACGCGTAGCCGAGGCCGAGCCCGAAGCCGACCAGGTGGGCGAGGTAGGCGACGCCGGGGCCGTCGGTCGCCTGGTTCAGGGCGAGCCACTGCAGGGCCGCCCAGAAGGGGAGCACCACCCAGGCCGGGAACCGGAGCGGAAGGAAGAAGAGGAACGGCAGGAGACTGGTCACGCGGGCGTTGGGGAACAGGTACAGGAACGCTCCGAGGACCGCCGAGATCGCCCCGGACGCCCCCACCAGCGACTGCTGGGACGTGGCGTTGGCGGCCGCGTAGCCGAGCAGTGCGAGATAGCCGCAGCCGATGTAGAAGAGGGTGAACTCCGCGCGCCCCATTCGCTCCTCGGTCATCGCCCCGAAGACGAAGAGGAAGAGCATGTTGCCGAGGAGGTGCACCCAGCTGCCGTGGATGAACAGTGCCGTGGCCGGGGTCAGCACCTCCCGCACCGGGCCGTCGAACAGGTCGGCGGGGACCACCCCCCAGCGCCGGAAGTACGCGCGCTGGGCGGCCGCCAGGGCGTCCCCGGTGCCGTAGGACGGGTTGAAGCCGGACGCCGGGCCGACCAGGAAGATCAGGCAGCACACGGCGATCAGGGTGTACGTCATGGGGGCCGACGTCCCCCTCAGGCTCCGCAGGGTCCGCACGGCGGTCGGGTTCCAGTTGCCGATCATGGACATAGAGCATGGCGTAACAGGACGCACCGGTGCAGATCGCCTCGCCGCCGCGGACAGGGCGGCGTCGAGTACTCGCCAGGCCGTAGGGTAACGAGCCACACGCGTCGGGACGGCGCGTCACGGACACTAGAAGGAAGCGAACAGTCACGATGACGGTTCCCCTGCCGACCGCCACGACGCGGTGGCGCTGCACCCTGTGCGGCAACCTCACGCGGTTCGACGTGACCCGCTCGTCGAAGGTCGTGGAGTACGTGCACCTCGACCTGGCCGGTGAGCCCAAGGTCGAGGAACGCGAGGTGGTCAGTGAGACCATCGAGTCGGTGCGCTGCCGCTGGTGCAACGCGGTGGACCAGGTGGAGCTTGTGGACAGGCCGGGTGCCGACTCCTGAGACCGGGAGGCGGCTCCGCACAGGTGATGGGGTGTGACGGATGGTGGAGACCACGGGCGGGGGGCCGGGCGACGGCACCGCCGAGGTGCTTGACCGTCCGTTGCCCGATGGCGTGCGACGGCGTGTCGTCCAGATCGTCTCGGACGGCTTCGGCGGCCTGACCGTCGCCGAACTGCCCGCCCAGCTGCGGCAGTACGCCCGGTTCGCCCCGAACCGCCGGGCCAAGTTCGCCGGGAACGCCATGGCGACCGCGCTGGAGACGGACACCCTCTTCCGGCAGCGGATCGGGGAGAAGCTCAGAGAGGCCCAGCCGGAACTCGCCGGCGCCCTCGACTCCGGCTCCCCGCCCCCGGCCGCGGACCCGCTCGACGTGGCGGCCGCGGCCTACGTGCTGCGCCCCACGGGCTGGGTGAAACTGGTGGCCGCGGCCGGCGAGGAGGCCCAGCGGGCCGACGCCGAGCGCGCCGACGAGGAGAGCCGGGCCGAGCTGGAGCGGCTGCGCGAGGAACTGGACCGGGCCCGGGAGCAGACCCGTTCCGAGACCGAGCGGCTGCGCGCCGAACTGGACTCGGCGAAGAAGGAAGCGGAATCGCTTCACCGCAAGCTGCGCGCGGCCCACAGCGACGTCAAGCGCGGCGAGGCCGCGTTGCGCAAGATGCAGGCCGAGATGGAGTCGGTACGCGCCGAGGGGCAGGTCCAGCTGTCCGGGGCCGAGAGCGAGGGCCGGCGGCTCAAGGCCCGGCTCGGCGAGGTCGAGGCGGCCCTGGAGGCCAGCCGCCGGGCCGCCCGTGAGGGGCGCAGCGTCGAGGACATGCGGGTGCGGCTGCTGCTCGACACCGTTCTGGAGGCCGCCCAGGGGCTGCGCCGCGAACTGGCACTGCCACCGGTGTCGGTACGGCCCGCCGAGACCGTGGACGCGGTCGAACCGGGACGGATGACCCCGAAGGACATCGCGGCCCGGGCGCTCTCCGAGAACGACCCGGCCATTCTCAACCAGTTGCTCGCCCTGCCCCAGGCGCACTTGGTGGTCGACGGCTACAACGTGACCAAGACCGGCTATCCGCAGATGCCGCTGGAGAAGCAGCGGCTGCGGCTGCTCGGCCAGCTCTCCCAGCTCGCCGCGCAGACCGGCGCCGAGGTCACCTGCGTCTTCGACGGCGCCGAACTGGCCGCGCCGGTGCTGCTCGCCCCGCCGCGGGGGGTCAGGGTCCTCTTCTCCAAGCCCGGTGTCACCGCGGACGAGCTGATCCGCCAGCTGGTGCGCGCCGAACCGCCCGGCCGGCCGGTGATCGTCGCCTCGACCGACCGCGAGGTCGCCGACGGGGTCGCCAAGGCGGGTGCCCGTCCCGTCGCTTCTGCGATGCTTCTGAAGCGACTGTCCTGAAGGTTCAACGGACATATGTAATGCCCGAATTGACCGATCGGTCGCGCAACGTAGCGTCAATCGAACATCACGGCACGTGAGTTATGTGCAAAGAGTGCGTTGCGTGACCAGATTTTTCGCTGATGGGTTTGAACTGATCACGGGAAGGTCACTAGGGTCGGGCCTCGAACCTCCACACGGGTGATCACTCAAACGAAGGAGCCCGTCTCCGTGGCGTCCCATCGTCGACCCAGGCAGCCCAGTCGCGCGCGCGTGACCGTGCTGACCACCGCAGCCGCCGCTGCTGTCGTCCTCAGTGCCAACGCCGCCAACGCGGCGCCGAGCGAGAAGCTGAGCAAGGACGAGGTCAAGGCAAAGGTCGACAAGCTCTACGAGCAGGCCGAGCAGGCCACCGAGAAGCTCGACGGGGCCAAGGACAAGCAGCAGAAGCTGCAGAAGGAAATCTCCACGATCCAGGACAACGTGGCTCGTGGTCAGGAGGACCTCAACAAGCTGCGGGACAGTCTCGGTTCGCTGGCGACCGCGCAGTACCGCTCGGGCGGCATAGACCCCTCGGTGCAGCTCTTCCTCTCGTCCGACCCGGACGACTACCTCGACAAGGCCTCCACGCTCGACCAGTTGAGCGGCCAGCAGGTCGAGGCCCTGAAGAAGATCCAGGACAAACAGCGCGAACTCGCCCAGGAGCGGGCGGAGGCCACCGACAAGCTCAAGGACCTCTCCGCCACCCGCACCGAGCTGGCCAAGCAGAAGAGCGCCGTCCAGTCGAAGCTCGCCGACGCGCAGAAGCTCCTCAACACCCTGACGGCCAAGGAGAAGGCCGCCCTGGACGCCGAGCAGGCCCAGGCCGCCAGCCGCGCCTCCTCCCGCGTGGACCTCGGCAACACCGGTTCCGCCTCCGGCCGGGCCGCCGCCGCCTTCTCCGCCGCCCAGTCCGTGATCGGCTCGCCGTACGTCTACGGCGCCTCCGGACCGTCCTCCTTCGACTGCTCGGGTCTGACCTCCTGGGCCTACGCCCAGGCCGGCGTCACCATCCCGCGCACCTCCGAGGCCCAGGCCAACGCGGGGACCCGGATCTACAGCCAGAGCGACCTCAAGGTCGGCGACCTGGTCATCTTCTACGGCGACTACCACCACGTCGGCCTCTACGCGGGCAACGGCCAGGTGCTGCACGCCCCGCACACCGGCGCCTCGGTGCGCTACGAGGCGATCGGCAACATGACGTTCGAGTTCGGCGTCCGGATCTGACCGCAGCGGGTTACGGCGACATTCGCACGATCCAAGATCAACCCCGCCGGGCGCCCGAACGGGCGAATCCTGACAACCGAAGATGACTCCACGCCCCGCCGGTGACCTGCGTCAGCGGCGGGGCGTCACGTTACGTGGCCGCCGATGCTCTTTGGTCAGGCCGTGGTCGCACGGCTACTGTCTGCCGCGTTTCCTCCGGTGCCGGGGCATCCCCCGTCCCCGGCACCGGAGGAAGCGGTATCCGTCCGCCGGCAGAAGGACCACCGTGGGGTTTCACCGCCGTCTCGCACCGTCCGTGCTCAACCGGGGCGCCGGTGCCGCCCTCTGTGCGCTGTCCGCCGCGGCGGCCGCGCTCGGTGCCGTACCCGCGAACGCGGCCTCGAGCGGGCACACCCGCGCCGAGGTGGACCGGCTGTACCGGCAGGCCGAGGAGGTCACCGAGGCCTACAACAAGGCCGGCGAGCGGGCCGCAGCGCTGCGCCACGAGGTGAACGGCGCCCAGGACCGCATCGCCCGCCGGCAGCAGGACGTCAACGTCATGCGCGAGGCGCTCGGGTCGCTGGCCGGCGCCCAGTACCGCTCCGGCGGCATCGACCCCACCGTCGCCCTGCTGTTCTCCGACGGCCCCGAGGACTACCTCGACCGGGCCTCCCTCCTCGGCCGCATCGACGTCCGCCGGGCCGGGCAGCTCAGGGAGCTCCAGGGGGCGATGCGCGAACTCGCCCAGGAGCGCACCGAGGCCGCCGGCAAGCTCGCCGAGCTGGAACGCAGCCGCAGGGCGGTCGCCTCCCGCAAGGCCACCGTCGAGAAGAAGCTCGCCACGGCCCGGCGGCTGATCGCCGCGCTGCCCGCCGCCGACCGCGCCGCCTTCGAGCACGCCTCCCGGGGAGACGGCCGTGCCGGCCTGCCCGATCTCTCCGGCGCCACCGCCCCCGACGGCCGCGCCGCCGCCGCGGTGGCCGCGGCCCGTGCCGCCGTCGGCAGGCCGTACGTGTGGGGCGCCAGCGGTCCCGCGGGCTTCGACTGCTCGGGCCTGATGCAGTGGTCGTACGCGCACGCCGGCATCCACCTGCCGCGCACCTCGCAGGAACAGCGCCACGTCGGCCACCGGATCCCGCTCTCCCAGGCCCAACCCGGTGACCTGGTCGTCTACCGCTCCGACGCCAGCCATGTCGGGATGTACGTCGGCAACGGACAGGTCATCCACGCCCCCTACCCGGGCGCCCCGGTCCGCTACGACCCGGTCGGGATGATGCCCATCTCCTCCGTCACCAGGCCCTGACTTCCGGGCCCCGACCCGTACGATCGGAAGGTGGCTGGTGGCGGACGGGCGTGGGCTTCGGGAGCGGTGGGGCTGTGCCTGCTGCTCCTGCCGCTGACGGGATGCGGCGGCGGGCGGACGGCGAGCGGACCGGCCATGGCCGAGGTGCAGCAGGTCCTGGACCGGCGCGCGGCCGCCGTCCTCGGTCATGACCAGCGGGCCTACACCGAGACCGGCACCCGGGCCTCGTACGCGGACCTGCGGGCCGTACCGCTCGCGGAGTGGAGCTACCGGCTGACCGCCCTGCACCCGGACGGCGCCGGGGCCACCGCCGAGGCCCGGCTCAGCTACCGCATCCAGGGCTACGACAGGGCCCCGGTCACCACCGACCGCGCCCTGACCCTCAGCCGCACCGCCGACGGCCACTGGTACGTCGCCGCCGACAAGCCCGGCCGCAAGGCCGGACAGCAGCTCTGGGACCAGGGCACGGTGACGGCGGTCGAGGGCGCGCACAGCCTGGTGCTGGGCGTCGGCCAGTCCGGGGACACCCTGCGGGAGTACGCGGGTCTCGCCGACACCGCCGTCCCCGCGGTCTCCAAGGCCTGGGGCACGCAGTGGACCCAGCGGGTGGTGCTGGTCGTCCCCAGGTCGCTGAACGGCATGGCGGGTCTGCTGGGCGCCCCCGCCTCCAACTACCGGGGCATCGCCGCCGTCACCACCGGCGAGGTGAGCGAAGCGAACGGAGGGTCCTCCCCCTCGAAGACCGGGGCAGGCTCCGGCCGGACCCCGGCGGACCGGGTCATCCTCAACCCGGAGGCGTACGCCGTCCTCGGCTCGGTCGGCAAGCAGGTCGTCCTCACCCATGAGACGACCCATGTCGCCACCCGCACCCACACCTCGGCGGCCACCCCGCTGTGGCTCTCCGAGGGGTACGCGGACTGGATCGGCTATCTCGGCACCGGCCGTACCGCCCCCGAGGCCGCACCGGAACTGGCCCGCGCCGTGCAGGACGGGGATCTGCCCGAGGACCTCCCGGTGGACAAGGACTTCGGCTTCACCGACGACCCCACCAAGCTGGCCGAGGCCTACGAGGGCGGCTGGCTGGCCTGCCGGATGATCGCCGCCCACTGGGGCCAGGAGCGGCTCGACGCCTTCTACCGGGCCGTCGGCGCCCACCAGGGCCGGACCGGTGCCGTCGAGGACGCGCTGCGCGGCGAACTCGGCACCACTTCGGCGGACTTCACCGCACGCTGGCGTGACTATCTGACGGATCAGCTGGGCGAGTGAGGCGGTCCGCGCTCAGGAAGGGACCGAGGTCTCCGTCGCGGGGGCGGCCCGGGCGGGCAGCGCGGCGGCCGGGGCCCCGGTGACCGTGGAGCGCCACAGCTGCCGGGCCGCCGTGACCGTCGCCGCGAGCAGCAGACCGTTGCGCAGGAACAGCAGGGTGATGCCGTACCAGTCGCTCACCACCACGTGCGAGAAGCCGACCGGGAACTCCAGGACCGTCACGAAGGTGGCCAGCAGGACCAGGACCGCCGGCAGCGTCATCCGGCCGGCCCGGAAGCAGAGGCAGACGGCGGCCAGGCCCACCAGCCACACCATGTACTGCGGGCTGATCACCCGGCTGGTGACCGTGAACATCAGGACGGCCGTGAACGCCGCGTCCGCGAGCGTGTGGGATCGGAACCGGGCCGCGCACAGCCGCCACAGGAGCAGCCAGCCGAACGCGCACGCGGTGAGCACCAGGGCCGCCGCGCTCACCGCCTTCACGTGCGGGCCGAGGAACTCGATCGAGCCGTAGTTCAGCAGCACCTCGCCCCGCCAGCCGTGGTGCCGGGCGACGTGCAGGACCAGCGCGCCCAGCGACTCCACCTCGGTGCCCCGGTCCCGCTGGAAGGTCAGGAAGGCGAACGCGCCCGGCATGGCCACCGCGAAGAGTGCCCCGACCAGGCCCGCCGTGACCGCCGCCGCCACCCAGGCCCGCCGCCCGGGGGTCCCCCCTCGCAGGGTCCCGCCTCCGGGGGAGGCACCCGCCAGCAGCAGCGCCGGCCACACCTTGACCATCGCGCCGAAGCCGGCCAGCACGCCCGTCAGCCGGGGGTGCCGGGCCCCGGCGAGCAGCGCGGCGACGGCGACGGCGGTGACCATCAGGTCGTAGCGGGAGTAGACGGTCGGGCCGAGCAGCGGCACGCCGGCCACCCAGATCCAGGCGCCGCGCAGGGTCCGGCCGGGCCGCAGGCCGGTGTAGAGGAGCAGGCAGAGCACCACCAGGTCGGCCAGGAAGGCCAGCACGAAGAATGCGGTCGGGTAGTCCAGGAAGGGCAGCAGCCCGGGGGCGAGGATCGCCAGGGCCGCCGCGGGCGGGTACTGCCAGGTGACGTCGTCCAGCGGAAACGTTCCGTGCCGCAGGACCTCGTACCACCCCTGGTAGATCACCGACACGTCGGACGTGACGTCCGCGCCCGGGAACACGAACACCCGCAGTACGAACAGCACCAGCACCAGCCGGGTGGCACCCCAGACGGCCAGCAGCAACCCCAGGGCACGCCTCTCGCCGGTCCTGTCCACCTGAGCCCCTGTCCGTCGTGCTGCCTGGGAGTGCGCCCATGATCTCCCGCCGGGCTGCGCGGGGGCCATGAAGCACGGCCGGACACGCTGTGCGGGTAAGGTCGGCCGCGATGCACAAGACCCTCATCGTGACGAACGACTTCCCGCCCCGGCCGGGGGGCATCCAGGCCTTCCTGCACAACATGGCCCTGCGGCTGGACCCGGAGCGGCTCGTCGTCTACGCGTCCACGTGGAAGCGGAGCCGGGAGGGCGCCCTGGCCACCGCCGCGTTCGACGCGGAGCAGCCCTTCACCGTCGTACGCGACCGTACGACGGTGCTGCTGCCCACGCCGGGCGCGACCCGGACGGCGGCCGGGCTGCTCCGGGAACACGGCTGCACCTCCGTGTGGTTCGGGGCGGCGGCGCCGCTCGGGCTGATGGCGCCGGCGCTGCGCAGGGCCGGCGCCGAGCGGCTGGTGGCCACCACCCACGGGCACGAGGCGGGCTGGGCCCAGCTGCCCGCCGCCCGGCAGCTGCTCGGGCGGATCGGCGAGGCGACCGACACGGTCACCTATCTCGGCGAGTACACGCGCTCCCGGATCGCCACCGCGCTCAGCCCGGCCGCGGCCGGCCGGATGGTGCAACTGCCGCCGGGGGTGGACGAGAAGACGTTCCATCCCGGGTCCGGGGGCGCCGAGGTGCGGGCCCGGCTGGGGCTGAGCGAGCGGCCGGTGGTCGTGTGCGTGTCCCGGCTGGTGCCGCGCAAGGGACAGGACACGCTGATCCTCGCGATGCCGCTGATCCTGGCCGCGCAGCCGGACGCGGTTCTGCTGATCGTGGGCGGCGGGCCCTACGAGCGGGAGCTGCGGCGCCTGGCCCGGGAGACGGGCGTCGAGGCGTCGGTGCGGTTCACGGGAGCCGTGCCGTGGGCCGAGCTGCCCGCGCACTACGGCGCCGGTGACGTCTTCGCGATGCCCTGCCGGACCCGGCGGGGCGGGCTGGACGTGGAGGGGCTCGGGATCGTGTACCTGGAGGCCTCGGCCACCGGGCTGCCGGTGGTGGCGGGGGACTCCGGCGGGGCCCCGGACGCGGTGCTGGACGGGGAGACCGGCTGGGTGGTGCGGGGCGGGTCGGAGGAGGAGACCGCCGAGCGGATCATCGTGCTGCTGGCGGACGCGGAGCTGCGGCGGCGGATGGGGGAGCGGGGGCGGCAGTGGGTCGAGGAGCGGTGGCGCTGGGATCTGCTGGCGGAGCGGTTGAGGGCGTTGCTCTAGAGAACGGGGCCGCGTTGTCACCAACCGTGTCGCAGCTCTAGGCGGAACCGGAAAATCCGCACATGCTGCGCGCATGACAGCAAAACTGATGCAGCGTCAGCTGACGAGACGTCACATCCTGGGCGTGATCGCCCTCCAGACCGCCGCCGCGGCCGGTCTCACCCGCATCGGGCTCCAGTCGGCGCAGGCCGCCGAGGAGGCGGCCGCCGTCGACAACGCGCCCGCGATCGTGGTGGGTTCCGGGTACGGCGGGGCCGTGGCCGCGCTCCGGCTCGGGCAGGCCGGCGTACGGACCCTGATGATCGAGATGGGGCAGCTGTGGAACACGGCGGGCTCCGACGGCAAGGTCTTCTGCTCCACCGCCGCCCCGGACAGGCGATCCATGTGGTTCAAGTCCCGCACGGAGGCGCCGCTCGCCAGCTTCCTCTGGCTGGACGTCGTCAACAAGGACATCACCCCCTATCCCGGCGTCCTGGACCGGGTGCACTACGACAACATGTCCGTCTACGTCGGGCGCGGAGTGGGCGGCGGCTCGCTGGTCAACGGGGGGATGGCGGTCACCCCGCTCCAGTCGTACTTCGCCGAGCAGTTCCCGACCGTCGACGCGAGCGCGATGTACAACACGTACTACCCGCGGGCCCGTTCCATGCTCGGCGTCAACACCGTCGACGCCGCCTGGTTCGAGTCGACCGAGTGGTACCGGTTCACCCGGACCTCCAGGAAGGCCGCCGCCAACGCCGGCCTCAAGACCACCTTCGTACCCAACGTCTACGACTTCGGCTACATGCAGAAGGAGGCCGCCGGCACCGCCACGAAGTCCGCGCTCGCGCAGGAGGTCATCTACGGCAACAACTACGGCAAGAAGAGCCTCGACAAGACGTATCTCGCGGCCGCGCTCGGCACCGGCAACGTCACCATCCACACCCTGGAGAAGGTGCGGTCCATCAGCCGGGCGGCTGGCGGCAGCTGGCTGCTCGGCGTCGACCGGATCGACGTGACCGGGGCGGTCGTCGAGCACAAGCAGTACAGCTGCACCTACCTGTTCCTCGGCGGCGGCAGCCTCGGGACCAGCGAACTGCTCGTGCGGGCCCGGGACACCGGGGCGCTGCCCGCGCTCGACTCCAGTGTCGGCGCCGGCTGGAGCACCAACGGCAACACCATGCTCGGGCGCGCCAACCACATCTGGGACACCACCGGCGCCAACCAGGCGACCATGCCGGTGATGGGCATCGACGACTGGGCCAACGCCGACAACCCGGTCTTCGCGGAGATCGCCCCGCTGCCCATCGGGTTCGAGACCTGGGTCAGCCTGTACCTGGCGATCACCAAGAACCCGCAGCGGGCGTCCTTCACCTACGACTCCGCGAGCGACGGGGTGAGGCTGGGCTGGACCGCGGCCCAGAGCGCGGTCTCGGTCGCCATGGCCAGGAAACTGTTCGACCGGATCAACCTGGCCAACGCCACGATCTACCGGTACGACCTGTTCGGGCCGGGCAGCAAGGTGTTCGCGGACGACTTCTGCTACCACCCACTGGGCGGCTGCGTGCTGGGCAGGGCGACCGACGACTACGGCCGGGTGAAGGGGTATCCGAAGCTGTACGTCACGGACGGCTCACTGGTGCCCGGGAACATCGGCGTGAACCCGTTCGTGACCATCACCGCGCTCGCCGAGCGGACGATGGAACGGGTCCTGGCCGAGGACATGTGAGCCGCTACTTGGCGTAGAGGGCCTCGATCTCGTCCGCGTAGTCCTTCGCGACCACATTGCGCTTGAGCTTCAGGGACGGCGTGAGGTGGCCCGACTCCTCCGAGAACTGGGAGGACAGAATGCGGAACTTCCGCACCGATTCCGCCTTCGACACCGCGGCGTTGCCGTCGTCGACAGCATCCTGGATCGCCGAGACCAGATCCGGGTCGTCACGCAGCGACGCCGCGGTGGAACCGGCCGGCTTGCCGTGGTCGGCCGCCCAGCGGCCCAGGAACTCGTCGTCGATGGTGACCAGCGCGCCCACGAACGGCCGCCCGTCGCCCACCACCATGCACTCCGCGACCAGCGCGTGCGCGCGGATGCGGTCCTCGATCACGGCCGGGGCGACGTTCTTGCCGCCCGCGGTGACGATGATCTCCTTCTTGCGGCCGGTGATCCTGAGGTAGCCGTCCTCGTCCAGGGTGCCGATGTCGCCGGTGTGGAACCAGCCGTCGGCCAGCGCCTCGGCACTTGCGCCGGGGTTGTTCCAGTACTCCCGGAACAGGTGCTCGCCGTGCAGCAGCACCTCGCCGTCGTCCGCGATGCGGATCACCGAGCCGGGCAGCGGCTGACCGACCGTGCCGATCTTCTGCCGGTCCCAGGGATTGAACGCGGTCGCGGCACAGGACTCGGTCAGGCCGTAGCCCTCCAGGACCGTGAAGCCGATGCCGCGGAAGAAGTGGCCCAGGCGTTCGCCGAGGGGGGCGCCGCCGGAGATGGCGTACTCGCCCCGGCCGCCGAGCACCGCACGCAGCTTGCTGTAGACGAGTCGGTCGAAGGTCCGGTGCTTGATCTTCAGCCCGAGGGACGGGCCCGACGGCGTGTCCAGTGCCTTGCTGTACGCGATGGCGGTGTCCGCGGCCTTGTCGAAGATCTTGCCCTTGCCGTCCGCCTGCGCCTTGGCACGCGCCGAGTTGTAGACCTTCTCGAAGACCCGCGGGACGCCGAGAACCAGCGTCGGCCGGAACGCGGCCAGTTCGTCGGTGAGGTTCTTGACGTCCGGGACGCAGCCCAGCTTGATCGGCGCCATCATCGGGGCGATCTGCACGAGCCGGCCGAAGACGTGCGCCAGCGGCAGGAAGAGGAGGACGCTGCACTCGCCGGTGCGGAACAGCGGGCGCAGCCGCTCCACGATGTTGCCGCACTCGGCGAAGAAGTTGCGGTGGGTCAGGACGCAGCCCTTGGGACGGCCCGTCGTCCCCGAGGTGTAGACGATGGTGGCCGGGTCGTCGGCCTTCGCCTGTGAGCTGCGCTCCTCGACGGTCGCGTCCGTGACGCCCTGGCCGAGCCGGCCCAGCTCCTCCAGGCCGCCGGCCTCGATCTGCCAGACCTGCTTGAGCGCCGGCAGCGTCTCGCGCACCGACTCGACGGCGGCCGCATGGGCGTCGAGTTCCACGACGCAGGCGGTCGCGCCGGAGTCGCTGAGGATCCACTGCACCTGCTCCGGCGAGCTGGTCTCGTACACCGGCACGGTGACCGCGCCGGCGCACCAGATCGCGAAGTCGAGGAGCGTCCACTCGTAGCGGGTGCGGGACATCAGGCCGACCCGGTCGCCCGGCTGCACGCCGGAGGCGATGAGGCCCTTGGCGGCCGCGTGGACCTCGGTCAGGAAGGTGGTGGCGGTCACGTCCTGCCAGACACCTCCGACCTTGCGGGCCATGACGGCGGCATCCGGATGCTGCGCGGCGTTTCTGCGGACGATGTCGGTCAGATTGCCGTCCGCGGGGACCTCGTACAAAGCCGGAAGGCTGAACTCGCGCAAGACTGCTGCTCCTCATAGGGCGCCGGCGCCACGACGTTGTGCGATGCGACGGTGCGGTCCACGGCTCGGGCAGGTACTCAGGGCTTCGCCGCGGGTCACATGATCCGTTGATTGAAACCCTGAGCACGACTGGACTGCCCGGACGTTACCCGCCGGTATAGCTTTTTCGACAGGGGGTCCCGGCGAGATGTTCCGTGCGTCACACAGGTGGGTGTTCCTTCGCGTACGGTAGTCCACGGCTTTAGTGACTGACCAGTAACCGCAGGTCCGGCCACCGCCTGTTCACGTTTGCCGCACAGGCCTACGCTTGATCACCATGGCAGCCACACCCTCCGGCAACCGGAAGACCCGAGTCCATGTGGTCAGCGACGTACACGGCAACGCCCGTGACCTGGCCAGGGCCGGCGACGGTGCCGACGCCCTGATCTGCCTCGGCGACCTCGTCCTCTTCCTCGACTACGCCAACCACGCGCGCGGCATCTTCCCCGACCTGTTCGGCGTCGAGAACGCCGACCGCCTCGTCGAACTCCGCACCGCCCGCCGCTTCGAGGAGGCCCGGGAGCTGGGGGCGCGGCTGTGGGGCGGGATCGGCATGGACCGGGCGACCGCCATCGAGAAGGCGGTGCGCAAGCAGTACGCCGAGATGTTCGCCGCGTTCCCGACACCGACGTACGCCACCTACGGCAATGTCGACATCCCGCCGCTCTGGCCGGAGTACGCCGGACCGGGCACCACGATCCTCGACGGGCAGCGGGTGGAGATCGGCGGCCGGGTCTTCGGTTTCGTCGGCGGCGGACTGCGGACGCCGATGCGCACCCCCTACGAAATCTCCGACGAGGAGTACGCGGCCAAGATCGAGGCGCTCGGCGAGGTCGACGTGCTGTGCACGCACATTCCGCCGGAGGTGCCGGAGTTGGTGTACGACACGGTGGCGCGCCGTTTCGAACGGGGCAGCCGGGCGCTGCTCGACGCCATCCGGCGCACCCGGCCGCGTTACTCGCTCTTCGGACACGTCCACCAGCCGCTGGTGAAGCGGATGCGGATCGGGGCCACCGAGTGCGTGAACGTCGGGCACTTCGCCGGTACCGGCCGGCCCTGGGCACTGGAATGGTGACGACGGCCCCGGACGGCGGTGAAGTCGCCTGGTCGGACGCGCGGTAGCCTTCACGCTGCACACGCGTGCGCACGCGTGCGGCGACCCTCTTCTTACCGGCCCGCATCTGGAGGAGCCACGGCGATGGCGGAACACACCAGCTCGAGCATCACGATCGAGGCGGCCCCGGCCGACGTCATGGCGGTGATCGCCGACTTCGCCCGTTATCCGGACTGGACCGGTGAGGTGAAGGAGGCGGAGGTGCTGAAGACCGACGCCCTGGGCCGGGCCGAGCAGGTCCGTCTCGTCATGGACGCCGGTGCGATCAAGGACGACCAGACGCTGGGATACACCTGGACCGGTGACGACGAGGTGTCCTGGACGCTGGTGAAGTCCCAGATGCTGCGATCGCTCGACGGGTCGTACCTGCTCAAGCCGGCCGGCGCCGGGGCGACCGAGGTCACCTACTCGCTGACGGTGGACGTGAAGATCCCGATGCTGGGGATGATCAAGCGCAAGGCCGAGAAGGTCATCATCGACCGGGCGCTGGCGGGGCTGAAGAAGCGGGTGGAGGCGGGCGCCTAGCAGCCGGCCGTACGGCTGCGCGCAGAGTCGTGCCGCACGGGGCGGCACGGGCGGGCGCGGCGGCACCCTGCCGACGCCGGTGAGTGACACCCCCGTGCGCCCGCTGCGGCGAGAGCCCACCCGGACGTCCGTTACGGTTCACCCCCATGCGCACCATCCTGATCACCGGACCCGGCGGCAGCGGCCGTACGGCCGTCGCCGCGGCCACCGCTCTGCGCGCCGCGGGCGAGGGCACCCCGACCCTCGTGCTCGGCGCCGACCGCACCGACACCCTCGGCGCGGCCCTGGGCACGGCGACAGGGCCCGCGCCGACCCGGGTGACCCCCACCCTCACCGCCTGGCGCCCCGACGCGGCCGCCCGGTTCCGGGAGGACCTCACCGCCTTCCAGACCCGCGCCGCGAGCGTCCTGGACCTGCTGGGCGCCTCTCGCCTGGACGCCGAGGAGCTCACCCCGCTGCCCGGCGCGGAGGAGCTGTCCCTCCTGCGCGCCCTGCGTGACGCCGCCCTCTCCGAGCGCTACGACCTGCTCGTCGTGGACCTGCCGCCGGCCCCGCAGGCCCTCGGCCTGCTCGCCCTCCCCGAGGAGTTGCGCCGCTATCTGCGCCGGCTGCTGCCGCCCGAGCGGCAGGCGGCCCGCGCCCTGCGCCCCGTCCTCGGGCGGCTGGCCGGCGTCCCCATGCCCTCCGACTGGCTCTACGAGACGGCGGCCCGCTGGGACGTCGAGCTGGCCGCCGTGGAGGCCGTCCTCGCCGACCGCCGCACCGCCGTACGCCTGGTCGCCGAGCCCGGCCCGGCCGGCGCCGACGCCGTCCGCAGCGCCCGCCTCGGTCTCGCCCTGCGCGGCCTGCGCACCGAGGCCCTCGTCGTCAACCGCGTACTGCCCGAGGACACCCCCCTGCACGGTCTCGTCGCCCAGCAGCGCAAGGCCGTCGCCGACTGGACGGAGACGTTCGACGTCACCGTCGTGCCGCACCTGGGCCACGACCCGCGCGGCGCCGAGGACCTCGCCGCGCTCGCCGTGCCCGGCGTCAACACCGCGCCCGCGCCGGTCGAGTGGCCCGTCGCCGACCGTATCGAGGAGGACGGCGTCCTGGTCTGGCACATCCCGCTGCCCGGCGCGATACGGGACGGCCTCGATCTCGTGCGGCGCGGCGACGAACTCGTGATCACCGTGGGCGGCTTCCGCCGGATCGTCGCGCTGCCGTCGGCCCTGCGCCGCTGCACCGTCGCCGGGGCCGCGCTGCGCGACGGCGAGCTGCGGCTGCGCTTCGCGCCCGACCCGGATCTGTGGCCGCGCTGACGGTGAATCCGGTACGCCCGTTCGGGTAACGTCGTAGGGACGAACCGTAGTCAGGAGTCCGTCATGAGCGAAGAGCGCCCCACAGCCGACGCCTCCGAGGCCGCGGACGACGTACGGGTCGCCGACGCCGACGCCTGGGCCACCGCCTGTGCCGAGGACCTGGCGGCGGAGAAGGCCCGACGCCGCACCCAGTACGGCCCGCCCCCGGGATCGGCCGCCGACGAACTGCGCAAGCTGGTCGACGCCGTCGCCGACAAGCTCTCCGGCATCCAGACCCCGCTTCTCGGGGCCGTCGCCGGGCCCGCCGCCCAGCAGGTGGTCCGGCAGGTCGTGCAGCAGGCGAAGAACGCCGTCGAGCCCGTCATAGAGCGCAACCCCGACGTCTTCGACCACCTGGCCGCGGCCGGCAGTGAACTCCTCGCCGCCTACCGCTCCGCGGTGCAGGCCCAGGAGGCCCGCTGGAGCGCCGGTGACCGCGACAAGGGCGACGAAGCCGGCCCCGGCGAACGCATCGACCTCGACTGACCGCCCCTGAAGGTGCCGCCGTCGGGCTCCCGCCTGCCCGCGGGCGTCTGGCACGCCCCCCACGGGGCACCCCCACCGCGTCCCGCCTCCCGCGGCCGCACGCACCCGCCCCGCGGGCGGACGGCGGGAACCCGACGGCAGGGCCTCGGGTACGGTTGGCCGTAGCGGGGTTCGACCGAAACTGAGGGATTCATGGGACTCACCATCGGCGTCGACATCGGCGGCACGAAGATCGCGGCCGGCGTGGTCGATGAGGAAGGCAACATCCTCTCGACCCACAAGGTGCCGACCCCGGGTACGCCCGAGGGCATCGTGGACGCCATTGCTTCCGCCGTAGAGGGTGCGCGCGCCGGGCACGAGATCGTCGGCGTGGGCATCGGTGCCGCCGGCTACGTCAACCGGCAGCGCTCCACGGTCTACTTCGCGCCCAACATCGACTGGCGCCAGGAGCCGTTGAAGGAGAAGGTCGAGGCCCGCGTGGGCCTCCCCGTGGTCGTGGAGAACGACGCCAACGCGGCGGCCTGGGGCGAGTACAAGTTCGGCGCCGGCAAGGGCCACCGCAACGTCATCTGCATCACGCTCGGCACCGGCCTCGGCGGCGGCATCATCATCGGCAACAAACTGCGCCGCGGCCACTTCGGTGTCGCCGCCGAGTTCGGCCACATCCGCATGGTCCCGGACGGGCTGCTGTGCGGCTGCGGCTCGCAGGGCTGCTGGGAGCAGTACGCCTCCGGCCGCGCCCTCGTCCGCTACGCCAAGCAGCGCGCCAACGCCACCCCGGAGAGTGCCGAGATCCTGCTGGCCCTCGGCGACGGCAGCCCCGACGGCATCGAGGGCAAGCACATCTCCGTCGCGGCCCGCCAGGGCGACCCGGTCGCCGTCGACTCCTACCGCGAGCTCGCCCGCTGGGCCGGCGCCGGCCTCGCCGACCTGGCCTCCCTCTTCGACCCCTCCGCCTTCATCGTCGGCGGCGGCCTCTCCGACGAGGGCGAACTGGTCCTGGACCCGATCCGCAAGTCCTACAAGCGCTGGCTGGTGGGCGGCAACTGGCGCCCGGTGGCCGAGGTCATCGCCGCCCAGCTGGGCAACGAGGCGGGCCTGGTGGGCGCGGCGGACCTGGCCCGGGAGCCCGACCCGATCATGTAGCGGCCCGTAGGGGCGCGGGGCGGTAGCCGGCATGCGGCTACCGCCGCGTGGGCGCGATCAGCCGCGATGCACCGGCGGCCGCCCACCCGTCTCGCGCCCCGCCCGGTGGGCGTACATTGATCCACATGGCGCCGCTCCCCAACTCCCACACAGAGCCCGACGGTTCCGCCGTCATCCGCGTCCTCAGCTACAACATCCGCTCCCTGCGGGACGACACCGGGGCGCTGGCCCGTGTCATCAAGGCCTGTGCCCCCGACCTGGTCCTCGTCCAGGAAGCGCCCCGGTTCTTCCGGTGGCGCAAGAAGCTCGCCCGCCTGGCCGCCGCCTGTGACCTGGTGATCCTCACCGGCGGCGGGACCGCGGCCGGTCCGGCCGTCCTCTGCGACCTCCGCGCCACCGTGGAGCGCACCGAGGACGTGCTCCTGCCCCTCACGCCCGGCCTGCACCGCCGCGGCTTCGCGACCGCCGTCGTCCGCTTCGGCGGCGCCCGCCTCGGCGTCGCCAGCTTCCACCTCAGCCTGCAGCAGGAGGAGCGCTACGAGCAGGGCGGCATGCTCCTGGACCGGGTCGCGGGCATGGGAGTGGAGCACGCCGTCGCCGGCGGCGACCTGAACGACCGCCCCGACGGCCGTACCTTCCGCCGCCTGGCCACCGCCTTCCAGGACTGCCGTACCACCGCGCCCTGGGGCGGCGAGTTCACCTCCGGGTCCACCGACCCCCACCAGCGCATCGACGCGATCTTCGCGACGAAGGGCATCGAGGTGCTCGGCTGCGGGGTACCCCTGGACCAGCCGGGCGTGGCGGCCGCCGACCTCGCCGGGGCGACGGACCATCTGCCCCTCCTGGCCGCGCTGCGGGTGCCCGCGGCCTGATCCGGAGCGGCCGGACGGAGTCCGGCGCGCCGGAGGCGACCTCAGACCACGGCACCGCGTCCCGGGTCGTCCTCGTCGTCGTCCGTCTTCATCCTGGTGACCAGGGTGCCGAAGCCGCCGAGGAACCCGCCGATGCCCAGCGTCGCCAGCCACCACGTCATGTCCCAGCCGAGCAGCACCGCGAGCAGGAGCAGGATCGGCCCGCCCACCACGCCCAGCCAGGCGAACCTGGCCGTCGTGTCGGCCATCGGCAGCGGCGGCGGCTCGGGCGGCACGAAGTGCCCCTCGTCGTCATCGTCGAAGTCGTCCTCGGACGGCTCGGGTGCCGTGTAGTCCCGCGGGCCCACCCCGGGCGCGAAGGAGACGGAGCTGCCCAGCGGCTGCACGGGCCGCTGCTCCTCGGCCGCGCCCGGTTCGGCGGTGTCCTCCTCGGCGGGCGGCAGGGCCAGATCCTCCACCGGCTTGTAGGGTTTCGCGCCCGGCGGGTCCGGCGGCTCGTCGCCGTACCCCGCGACGATCGCCGCCCAGGCGGCCGCCTCGTCGAAGGGCACCCCTTTCTCGTCCGGCTCGCGGTCCTCGCGGTCGGAGTCGTGCTCAGCCAACTGCGGCCGTCCCTTCCTTGCCGACACTGGGTGCGAGCCGGCCGATGAAGGCAAGGCTCTCCTCGAAGATCCGGTCCGCATCGTTGTCCAACGTCGCCACGTGGTAACTCTGTTCCAGCACTACCTCGGTTACGTCCGTGGAGGACACCCGGCTCAGGATCCGGGCCGAATCGACCGCCGGAACCACATGGTCCTCGGCGCTGCGCAACAGCAGCAGCGGCTGGGTGACCTGCGGCAGCTCGCCGTCCACCCGGCGGAAGAAGTTCCGCAGCGAGTGCGCGGCGTGCAGCGGGACCCGGTCGTACCCCACCTCGGCGGCGCCCGGCTTGGCGATGTCGCTGGCGATGCCCGGCCGGGTGCGGACGAGGTGCCGGGCCACCGGAAGGGCGTACGCGGACAGGCCGTGCACCTTGTTCGCCGGGTTGACGATCACCACGCCGTCCACGCCCGTCCCGTTCTTCGCGGCCAGGCGCAGCGCCAGGGTGCCGCCCATGGACAGGCCCGCCACGAACACCTGGGAGCAGCGCTCGCGCAGCAGCCGCAGCTCGCGGTCGACCTCCGCGTACCAGTCCTGCCAGCCGGTGACCTGCATGTCCTCCCAGCGGGTGCCGTGCCCGGGCAGCAGCGGCAGGGACACGGCCAGGCCGTGCGCCGCGTGGTGCTCCGCCCAGGGGCGCAGCGACTGGGGTGAACCGGTGAAACCGTGGCAGAGCAGGACACCGACCTCTCCGCCGTCATGGCGGTACGGCTCGGCTCCGGGGAGAACCGGCACCTTCGGTCTCCAATTCATGAGAGCGGGCAGGAAATGAGAGAGGCCCGAAAGACGACTTCGGATGTGCTTCACCGTACGCGACGGCACTGACACCGACCAGGGTCGTCGGGGCCATTCCCGGCGCCGCGGGTTAAGGTCTCATCCACGGAAACAGGAGGCACTCGGTTGTTGTACGGCGCGATGAAGGTCGCTATCGGGGGACCGCTGAAGGTCACCTTCAGGCCCTGGGTGCAGGGCCTGGAGAACGTTCCGGCCGAGGGCCCGGCGATCCTGGCGAGTAACCACCTGTCCTTCTCGGACTCGTTCTTCCTGCCCGCGGTGCTGGACCGCAAGGTCACCTTCATCGCGAAGGCCGAGTACTTCACGACCCCCGGCGTGAAGGGCCGTCTCACCGCCGCCTTCTTCAAGGGTGTCGGCCAGCTCCCGGTGGACCGCTCCGGCGGGCGCGGCGCGGGCGAGGCGGCGGTGCGCAGCGGCATGGACGTGCTGGAACGCGGCGAGCTGTTCGGCATCTACCCGGAGGGCACCCGCTCGCCCGACGGCCGTCTCTACCGGGGCAAGCCCGGTGGCCTCGCGCGCGTGGCGCTGGCGACGGGCGCTCCCGTCATCCCCGTCGCCATGATCGACACGGAGAAGATCCAGCCGCCCGGGCAGGTGATGCCCAAGCTGATGCGCCCGGGCATCCGGATCGGCAGGCCGCTGGACTTCAGCCGTTACCAGGGCATGGAGCACGACCGGTTCGTGCTGCGCGCGGTGACCGACGAGGTCATGTACGAGATCATGAAGCTGTCCGGCCAGGAGTACGTCGACATGTACGCCACCGCCGCCAAACGGCAGATCGCGGAAGCCGCCAAGGCCGAGAGGGAGGCGGCGAAGGAAGCCGCGAAGGCCGACAAGAAGGCCACCGAGTCCTAGACCGGCGGCACGGGGGACCAGCGGGGGCTGGGTGGACTGCGGGACTGCGGGACTGCGGGACTGCGGGACTGGGGGGACTGGGGGGACTGGGGGAGATGACCAAGCGGGAACGCGTCATACGGATGTCGGTCGAGCAGCCCCTGTGGCGTGCCCTCACCGGCTACCGCGTGCTGACCCTGCTGTACGCGACGGGCCTGTTCGCGTCCGCCTATGACGAGTACGACCGTCCGGGTGTCGCGATCGCCTACTACGCCGTGCTGGCCGGCTGGACGCTGGCCACCCTGCCGCGCGTCCAGAACGCGGCCGCCTGCACCAAGCGCTTCCTCGCCGTCGACCTGGTGATCGCGCTCACCGGCATCGTGCTCACCCCCTGGGTGGTCACCCAGGTCCACATCGACCGCGGTGGCTCGACCCTGCCGTCGATCTGGACCGCGGGCTCGGTGCTCGCCTACGCCCTCAAGGGCGGCTGGCGCTGGGCCGCGTTCGCCTCCACGCCGGTCGCCGCCGCCAACCTGGTCGAACGCGGCCACCCGGCGCGCGACACCGTCCACAACGTGATCCTGGTCTGGGTCGCGTCCATCGCCATCGGGTACGTCGTCGAGGTGGCCCGCGCCTCCGAGCGCACCCTGGCCCGCGCCCTGGAGATCGAGGCGGCCACCCGGGAGCGGGAGCGGCTCGCCCGGGACATCCACGACGGCGTGCTCCAGGTGCTGGCCATGGTGCAGCGGCGCGGCACGGTCCTCGGCGGCGAGGCGGCCGAACTGGGACGGATGGCGGGGGAACAGGAGGTGGCGCTGCGCACCCTGGTCTCCGGCGGTCTGGTGCCGCTCTCGCGGGTCTCGGAGGACGAGGCCGAGGGCGCGGTCGTGCGCCTCGTGGAGGAGCCGGACGCCACCGGGTCCGTCGACCTGCGCGCGCTGCTCGCGCCCTACGCCGGGGCCCTGGTGAGTCTGGCCGAGCCCGGTGCGCCGGTGGAGCTGCCGGCGGGTGCCGCCCGCGAGCTGGCGGCCGCCGTCGGTGCCGCGCTGGACAATGTGCGCGCGCACGCGGGCGACCGGGCGCGGGCCTGGATCCTGGTCGAGGACGAGCCCGACGAGATCGTGGTGACCGTACGGGACGACGGCCCCGGCATCCCGGAGGGGCGGCTCGCCCAGGCCGAGGGGGAGGGGCGGCTCGGTGTGGCCCAGTCGATCCGCGGACGGCTGCGCGACCTCGGCGGCGGTGCCGAGCTGTTCTCGGTTCCCGGGCAGGGCACGGAAGTCGAGCTGAAAGTACCGAAGGACTCCCTGGGGAAGGCGGAGCGGCGATGAGCATCAGGGTCATGGTGGTCGACGACCACCCCATGTGGCGCGACGCGGTCGCCCGGGATCTGGCGGAGTCCGGTCTCGAGGTGGTCGCCACCGCGGGGGACGGCGAGCAGGCGGTGCGCCGGGCCAAGGCGGCCGCACCCGACGTGCTCGTCCTGGACCTCAACCTGCCCGCCAAGCCAGGCGTCCAGGTCTGCAAGGAACTCGTCGGCCACAACCCGGCGTTGCGCGTGCTGGTGCTCTCGGCGAGCGGTGAGCACGCCGACGTCCTGGAGGCGGTGAAGTCCGGCGCGACCGGCTACCTCCTGAAGTCGGCCTCGACGGAGGAACTGCTGGACGCGGTCCGCCGTACCGCCGTCGGCGACCCGGTGTTCACGCCGGGCCTCGCCGGTCTGGTGCTCGGTGAGTACCGCCGGCTGGCCTCCGAGCCGGCGCCGGCCGCGGGCGCCGGCGGCCCCGACGCGCCCCGGCTGACCGACCGCGAGACCGAGGTGCTGCGACTGGTCGCCAAGGGCCTGAGCTACAAGCAGATCGCCGAACGCCTGGTCATCTCGCACCGCACGGTCCAGAACCACGTCCAGAACACCCTCGGCAAGCTCCAGTTGCACAACAGGGTGGAGCTGGTCCGGTACGCCATAGAGCGGGGTCTCGACGACGGTCCGGAAGGCCGCTGATCTGATCTTCGCGGCCGGGACGTAAACCAACCGCCCGACAATTCACCGGAATTGCCCTTCCGCGCCCATCCCTGTGTGAGCTGTATCACCATTAGCGTGATTCCGACCAGGCAACCGCGGCGAAGGGACATTTCCATGCGGGTCGGAGTACTGACCGGAGGCGGCGACTGCCCCGGGCTCAACGCCGTCATCCGGGGCATCGTCCGCAAGGGCGTGCAGGAGTACGGCTATGACTTCGTCGGCTTCCGGGACGGCTGGCGCGGACCCCTCGAAGGCGACACCATCCGTCTCGACATCCCCGCCGTGCGCGGCATCCTGCCCCGCGGCGGCACCATCCTCGGCTCCTCGCGGACCAACCCGCTGAAGCAGGAGGACGGCATCCGGCGCATCAAGGACAACCTCGCCAAGCAGGAGGTCGAGGCGCTCGTCGCGATCGGCGGCGAGGACACCCTGGGCGTGGCAGCCCGGCTCACCGACGAGTACGGCGTGCCCGTCGTCGGCGTACCGAAGACCATCGACAACGACCTGTCCGCCACCGACTACACCTTCGGCTTCGACACCGCGGTCGGCATCGCCACCGAGGCCATCGACCGGCTGCACACCACCGCCGAGTCGCACATGCGGGTCCTGGTCTGCGAGGTGATGGGCCGGCACGCCGGCTGGATCGCCCTGCACTCCGGGCTGGCCGGCGGCGCCAACGTCATCCTCATCCCCGAACAGCGCTTCGACGTCGACCAGGTGTGCGCCTGGATCACCTCCCGCTTCAAGGCCTCGTACGCCCCGATCGTGGTCGTCGCCGAGGGCGCCATGCCCAAGGACGGCGACATGGTGCTCAAGGACGAGTCGCTGGACTCCTTCGGCCACGTCCGGCTCTCCGGGGTCGGCGAGTGGCTGGCCAAGCAGATCGAGAAGCGCACCGGCAAGGAGGCCCGCACCACCGTCCTCGGGCACATCCAGCGCGGCGGCACGCCCAGCGCCTTCGACCGCTGGCTGGCCACCCGCTTCGGTCTGCACGCCATCGACGCGGTGCGCGACGGGGACTTCGGCAAGATGGTCGCGCTGCGCGGCACCGACATCGTGCGGGTGCCGATCGCGGAGGCCACGGCAAGGCTGAAGACCGTCGACCCGAAGCTGTACGAAGAGGCCGGGGTGTTCTTCGGCTGATTCCGGGAGACCGCGTCCGGGCGGGTCCGCGCCCCGAAAGGGCCGGACCCGCCCGGAACGGCGTCCCGGACTAGCGGGCCGGCCGCCCTTCGGGGAACGTGCCGGCGCCGCGCACCTGACCGATCAGCTCCCGCACGACGGCGGCGCCGTTCAGGGAGAGCACCGACTCCGGGTGGAACTGCACCCCGGCGAACCCCGGCCCCCGCACGGCGTGCACCTCGTCGTTGGCCGCCCGGCTCACCTCCACGCCGTGCGCCGCCAGCTCCCGTGCCGCGTCCTCGTCGCAGCGGGCCACGAAGCTGTTGTAGAAGCCGACCGTCTCCGGCCGCCCGAACAGGTCCACGGTCGTCTGCGCCCCCTGGTACGGCACCTCCTTGCGGACGATGTCCAGGCCCAGCTCGGCCGCGATCAGCTCGTGCCCCAGACAGACGCCCAGCACCCCGTGCCGGTGCTCACGCAGCACGGTCGCCGCGAGCTCCCGCAGGAACCGCATCTTCGGATCGTCCAGGTCGGACGGGTCACCGGGCCCCGGGCCGAGCACCACCGGCCCCTCGTGGGCGAGTACCGCCCCCCGCAGCCCCGGCTCGTCGTAGCGGCGGACGGTCACGTCGAGCCCGGCGGCCCGCAGCACGTGCGCGAGCATCGCCGTGAACGTGTCCTCGCCGTCCACCACCAGCGCGTGCCCGGACAGTTCCCCGGTCCGCTCCTGCATCCGCAGCCAGAACGGCGCCAGCGCGGCCCGCCGCCCGTCCAGTGCGGCCCGCACGCGGGGGTCGTCGGCGAGCCGGGACCGGGTCCCCTCGGCACGCGGCCGGGCCGGCCGTACCCCGAGGGCCGCCAGGACGCCCGCCGCCTTCGCGTGCGTCTCCGCGACCTCGCCCGCCGGGTCAGAGCCGCGCACCAGGGTGGCGCCGACCGGGACGCGCAGTCCGCCGTCGGCGCCGATGTCCGCCGTGCGGATCAGGATGGGGGAGTCCAGCGTCTGGGCGCCTCCGGAGTCCCGGCCCAGCAGGGCCAGTGCCCCCGCGTAGTAGCCGCGCCCTACCCCGTCCGGCCCGAGCGGCTCGTGGCGTTCGATCACCCGGCAGGCGTTCTGCACCGGCGAGCCCGTGACGGTCGCCGCGAACATGGTCTCCTTCAGCACCTCCCGCACGTCCAGCGAGGACCGGCCGCGCAGCTCGTACTCGGTGTGCGCGAGGTGGGCCATCTCCTTGAGCCGGGGCCCGACCACCACGCCCCCCATGTCGCCCACCGTGCACATCATCTTGAGCTCCTCGTCGACGACCATCGACAGCTCCTCGATCTCCTTGCCGTCGGCGAGGAAGCCGAGCAGGTGCTCCGGGGTGGGGCCCTCGGCCGGATAGCGGTACGTCCCGCTGATCGGGTTCATGACCACGGTGCCGCCGGACATCCGGACGTGCACCTCGGGACTGGCGCCGACCAGGGTCCGTTCCCCGGTGTGCACCACGAACGTCCAGTACGCGCCCCGCTCGCCCTCCAGGAGCCGCCTGAACAGCGCGAGCGCGTCGGGCCGGCCGAAGCCCGCGATCCGTCCCCGGTACGTCCGCCGGATCACGAAGTTGGCGCCCTCGCCGCGGCCGATCTCCTCGCGCAGCACCCGGCCGACGATCTCCGCGTACTCCTCGTCGTCGACGTCGAAGCCCCCGTCCTCGACCCGCACCGCGTGCGCGGGCAGCTGGGCCAGGGCGTCCGCCAGCGGCAGGGTGTGGGTCTCCTCGGGGGTGAGGACCAGCAGGGGCGTGCCGTCGTCGCGGACGTCGAAGCCGCGCTCGTGGATCTGGCGGAAGGGGATCAGGGCGAGCCCCTCCTCGGGCAGGTCCGCCAGCCGGTCGCGGGCGGTGACCGGGCCGAGCAGCACCTCCACCGTGCTCTCGTCGTGGCCGGGGGGACGGCGCCGGAGCAGGGCGAACGGGCGGTCGTCGTGGAGCAGCTGGGTCAGGTCCATGGGTCCTCTGCGATCCCTTGCAGGTGGGAGTGGGAGTGGGAGTGAGAGAGGAGCGGCCCCGGAAACGCCGAAGGCCGCCCCTCGGGCGGCCTTCGCGAAGTCTTGCGTACGCGCAGTCAGTGGGCCGCCGGAGAAGCGGTCCACCACCAGTTCTGGTTCGAAAGCGCGAACATGTCCAAAACCCTACCCCACCCCACCCTCCGTCCACAGGGCAATCACTCCGTCTCACCAGTCGAGCCAGGGAAAAATCAGGCGACACGACCCCGTAATGTTTGGGGGGTGACCGTGAACGCTAAGACCAGCGCGAGCGCTGGCAACACCTGGCGAGACCTGCCCGCGGCGCAGCAGCCCGAGTACCCCGACCCCGAGGCTCTGCGCACAGTCGTCGCGGAGCTGGAGTCGTATCCGCCGCTCGTCTTCGCGGGCGAGTGCGACCAGCTGCGCGCCCGGATGGCGGCCGTCGCCGAGGGAGAGGCGTTCCTCCTCCAGGGCGGCGACTGCGCCGAGGCCTTCGACGCGGTCTCGGCCGACCAGATCCGCAGCAAGCTCAAGACCCTGCTCCAGATGGGCGCCGTGCTGACGTACGCCGCGTCGGTGCCCGTGGTGAAGGTGGGCCGGATCGCCGGCCAGTACTCCAAGCCGCGCTCCAAGCCGACCGAGACCCGGGACGGGGTGACGCTGCCGACCTACCGGGGCGACTCGGTCAACGGTTTCGCCTTCGACGAGGCCTCCCGCGTCCCGGACCCCGAGCGGCTGAAGCGGATGTACAACGCGTCCGCCTCCACGCTGAACCTGGTGCGTGCCTTCACCACCGGCGGTTACGCGGACCTGCGCCAGGTGCACGCCTGGAACCAGGACTTCGTGAAGTCCTCCCCGTCGGGCCAGCGCTACGAGCAGCTCGCCCGCGAGATCGACAACGCGCTGAACTTCATGCGGGCCTGCGGCGCGGAGCCCGAGGAGTTCAAGACGGTCGAGTTCTTCTCCTCGCACGAGGCGCTGCTGCTGGACTACGAGTCCGCCCTGACCAGGGTCGACTCCCGCACCGGCAAGCTGTACGACGTCTCGGCGCACATGGTGTGGATCGGTGAGCGCACCCGGCAGCTGGACGGGGCGCACATCGAGTTCGCCGCGAGGATCCGCAACCCGATCGGCCTCAAGCTCGGCCCGACGACCACGGCCGAGGACGCGCTGAGGTACATCGACCGCCTCGACCCGGACCGCGAGCCGGGCCGGCTGACCTTCGTCGTCCGGATGGGCGCCGACAAGGTCCGCGACAAGCTCCCCGAGCTGGTCGAGAAGGTCACCGCCTCGGGCGCCACCGTGGCCTGGGTGACCGATCCGATGCACGGCAACACCTTCGAGGCGGCCTCGGGCCACAAGACCCGCCGCTTCGACGACGTGCTCGACGAGGTCAAGGGCTTCTTCGAGGTCCACAAGGCGCTCGGCACCCATCCGGGTGGCATCCATGTCGAGCTCACCGGCGACGACGTCACCGAGTGCGTGGGCGGCGGCGACGAGATCTTCGTCGACGACCTGCACCAGCGCTACGAGACGGCCTGCGACCCGCGGCTGAACCGCAGCCAGTCCCTGGACCTGGCGTTCCTGGTCGCGGAGATGTACCGGGACCAGTGACGGCTCCGCCCGTCGCGACGTGCTGATGTGGGGCGCGGATCACATACGATCCGCGCCCCACCGCACTTTTCCACTCCGCGGGTGACGGGTAAGGTTAGGTTTGCCTCACCGACCATTCGGGACGGCATCACTGATCGATCCCGGCGGGAGGTGAATCCGCGTGTACGTCTGCAGCTGTTTCGGAGTGACCGAGGCGCAGGTCAAGCGGCATGCGGAGGACGGGGTCTGCACCCCCCGCCAGATAGCGTCCGCCTGCAAGGCGGGGACGGACTGCGGTTCGTGCGTCCGCCGGATCCAGGCCATCCTCGGCCGGGGCGCCTGCCCCCGCCGCGAGCTGGCCGACCAGGGCCGCCCGGTGCTCGCCGAGGTCGACCCGCTGGACGAGGCGGCCTAGTTCCGGCTCAGCTGCTCTCGGGCTGGTTGATGACCTGCGCGATGTAGAGCGCCTCGCCGAGCTTCTCCACCAGGTCCAGCTGGGTGTCGAGGTAGTCGATGTGGTGCTCCTCGTCCTCCAGGATGGACTCGAAGATGTTCGCGGACGTGATGTCGCCCTTCTCGCGCATCACCTTGATCCCGCGCTTGAGGCGGTCGATCGCCTCCACCTCGACCTGCTTGTCCGCCTCGAACATCTCCTTGACGGTCTGTCCCACCCGCACGTGGAAGAGCCGCTGGTAGTTGGGCAGCCCCTCCAGGAACAGGATCCGGTCGGTGAGCACCTCGGCGTGCTTCATCTCGTCGAACGACTCGTGCCGGGTGTACTTCGCGAGCTTGTACCAGCCGAAGTTCTCCTGCATCTTCGCGTGCAGGAAGTACTGGTTGATCGCGGTGAGCTCACCCGTGAGCTGCTCGTTGAGGAATTCGATGACCTCGGGGTCGCCCTGCATCGCAGAGGCTCCTTCCGCGTGGGGTGCGTGGGGACGCGCTGGGTGTTTGCGGCGCATGATTGCACCGGCACAGAAGATCGTCCAGTAAGTGATGACTTAGCGAGTAAGTCCAGGTTCTGCGCCAGTTGACCCATTTGATGATCTGTGAGGGTTCTACCTGGTCGGATGCACCGCTCCCGGTCTGTCAGGATGGAAGGCATGGGTCATCCGGTGGAACGCGCGTCGAGAGAAGCCGCGGGGGCCGGGCTTCCGCCGGGACAGCGACTCCAGCGCGGCTGGCCGGTCACCCACTACGGGCCGGTGCCCAAGTTCCGTCCCGAGCGCTGGGAGTTCAGGGTTTTCGGCGCCACCGCCGACGCGGGCCCGTACACCTGGAACCACGAGCAGTTCACGGCGCTGCCGTACGCCACCGTGGTCGCCGATCTGCACTGCGTGACGAAGTTCAGCATGCTGGGCGCCGAGTGGGGCGGGATCCCGGCGCGGACCGTCCTGGAACTCGCTCCGCCCGCTCCCGACGTCACCCATGTGATGGTGTGGGCGGAGTACGGCTTCAGCTCCAACCTGCGCCTCGCGGACTTCGCCGGTGACCGCACGGTCTTCGCCACCCACAAGGACGGCGAACTCCTCACCGCCGAGCACGGCTTCCCGGTGCGCCTGGTCGTCCCCCAGCTGTACGCCTGGAAGGGCCCCAAGTGGGTCCGCGGCATCGAGTACATGACCGCCGACCGCCGCGGCTTCTGGGAGGAGCGCGGCTACCACAACCTCGGCGACCCCTGGAAGGAGCAGCGCTACTCCTACCAGGAGGGGCCGGGGGACGGTCCGGAGATCTGAGGTCCTGGCGGCGATGTCAGTGGTGGTACCGGTGCACCACCGCGTGTCCCCTGCCCCGGCCGATCGTCCACTTGTTGACCGGGGTCGTCACGACGAACGCGATCACCAGGGACACGGTCAGCGAGACCCAGAACAGCGCGTCGGCCAGCTGGGCGTCCATCGCGGCCGGCCAGACCAGGATCGTGCCGTTGTCGATCAGCTCCATCACGGCGATCGACAGGGTGTCCGCGGCCAGCGCCACCCGCAGCGCGGTGCGCAGGTCGACGCCCGCCCTCAGCACCCCGCGCATGGTGAGTGAGTAGCCGAAGAAGAACGCCAGCACGATCGCCAGCAGGGTGGTCGGCAGATTCCCCCAGCCGAAGGCCGTGCCGATCACCATGCCCAGCACCTCGCCGACGGCGCAGCCGGTGAGGCAGTGCAGGGTCGCCTGGACGGCCGCCGCCCAGGAGGCGCCGGCGGGACCGTGCGTGCCGTGCGCGCCATGCGCTTCGTCGTGCTCGTGAAGGGTGTGGTCGTGAAGGGTGCGGTCGTGGTCCATGGCTGATCCCCGGTGTCAGGTGCGGATCCCTCGTGAGTCCTCTCGAGGCCTGAACATATATACCCCCCTGGGGTATTCCCGTGAAGGGTTCGGGCTCGTTCCGGTAACGGACGGCACATTCCGTGCCCAGAGCGCTACGCTGAGATCCTTGCCTGGCGGGAGACACACCGGGCAAACACGGATCCAAGGGGGCCTTGGGGTTCCGCTTGTGATCCGGTTCGGGGGGCGAGCGGTCGGGGGACGACGGTGGGGCTGTTCGGAGAGCGGCATACCTTCATGGGCGGGCTCGGTCCGGGGGACCGGGAGGCACTGGCCGGACTCGGCACCCGGCACGAGTACCCGCCGTACGACACGGTCGTCGCGGAAGGCGACCGGACCACGTTCGCGGTGGTCCTGCTCAGCGGCTGGTGCACGGTGTGGACACCCACCGAACGCGGCGGCCGGCTGATCCTGGCGCTCAGACGGGCCGGCGAGGTCGTCGGCGACATGGCGGCGCTGGACGGCCGTCCGCGCAGCGCCTCGGTGAGCACCCTGGGCCCGGTCACCGGCCTGGTCATACCCGGCGAGCGGTTACGGCGGTTCCTGGCCGCCCGGCCGCGGGCCAACGCGCTGATGACCATCCAGCTCACCGAGCGGCTGCGCAGCGCGGACCACGAACGCCGGGCCCTGGCCTCGATGACCGTGCTGCAGCGGCTCGCCGAGCGCCTCGTCGAACTCGCCGACCGCACCGGCCGGCTGGAGAACGAGGCCGTGACCATCCGGCTTCCCCTGGCCCAGCACGAACTGGCCGCCTCCGTGGGTTCCACCCGTGAGGCCGTCGCCAAGGCCCTGCGCCTGTTACGCGAACAGGGCCTGGTCCGTACCGGCCCCGGCACCCTGGCCGTCGCCGACCTGGACCCGCTCCGCCTGCTCGCCGCCGGACAACCACACGGCACGGAGACCTGACAACCACCGAGTCCCGCGCTGTGTAAACGGCTACAGCGGTGACCGGCCGGCTCCGCGAGCATCGCACCGGAGGCGCCGGTGCCCCGGCGGGACGGCAGGGAGGAGAAAACGATGGAGGGCGAAGCCGCCTACGGCTTCATCGTCAATGTGGACGCACAGGGCTCGGGCCTGCTGTCCGACACCGAGAAACCCGACATGCGGCGCAGACTCTACGACGTCACGGGCACCGCCTTCGAACAGGCCGGCATCCGCCCGCCGCGCCTCTACCAGGAGGACCGCGGCGACGGCATCCTCGGCGTACTGGCACCCGACGTACCGCCCGTCCGGGTCCTCGGGGAATGGGTGGAGCACCTCCACCAGAACCTGCGGGAGAGCAACCGGCACCTCAGGAAACCGCTGCGGCTGCGCGTGGGCCTGCACATCGGCCGGGTCACGGCCGACCTGCACGGCCGCTCCGGACGCGCCGTCGACCTCGCCTGCCGGCTGGCCGACTGCGGTGTGGCGAAGGCGATCCTCAAGGCCGCGGACGGCGCACCCCTGGTGGTGGCGGCCTCCGACCGGGTGCACGAGGACTTCATCGTGCCCGGCGGGCGCTGGGTGGATCCCGAGCACTACCGGCGGCACGACGTGGAGCTCAAGGAGGGCCGTACCACCGCCTGGTTCATGGTCCCCGGACGGTCCCAGCCGCCTGAGCCGCCCGAGGAGCGGGGACCGGACGCGGCCGACGGGCCGGACGGCCGGCAGGGGCCGCCGCGGGGCGACCCGCCCCGGACCCCGGCACCCAAGGACGCCGGAAGCGGCGTCGTCCAGAACATCAACCAGCACGGCACCGGCCGGATCGTCGTCGGCGGCACCATCGACACCATCAACTTCTCCGACGGCGGTGACCGGTGAACGCACAGAACCCCCCGCCGCCCCAGGCCGGCCCGAAACCGCAGCAGCCGCAGCCGCAGCCGAAGGCCGAGCCGGACAGGCCGTCAGGCGCCGACTCCGGCGGCGCTTCCGAGGCGGAGAAGTCCGACGTCATCGGCGGCTCCGGCGCCAATCCGCTCGGCGATGAGGCGCTGCCCGGCGCCGCGGCCGCCGCCTCCCGGATCTACCGCTCCGCCGTGAACCAGCACGGATCCGGCACCCTGATCAGCTCAGGTTCCGTCGGCACCATGAACTTCTACGCTCGGCAGACGCAGACCGCCGAACGCCTGCTCGCCGGTCCGCTCCCGGAGGACGAACTGCGCCGACTGCGCCGGGTCTTCCAGGAACCGGAGGACTACGGCGACTACCGCGAGCAACTGCGCGGCGGCCGCCTCCTGGTGCTGTACGGCCAGCCCGGCACCGGCCGCGCCTACACCGCCCTGTCCCTGCTCGACGACCTCACCCGGGGCCAGGTCTCCCGCCTCGACCCGCGCACCGACCTGGACCGGCTGGACGACGACCAGATCCACGGCGGCCACGGCTACGCCCTGGAACCCAGCACCGGCGGACTGCCGGACGAGACCGGCCTCGACCGGCTCTGCGAACTGCTCGGCAGGAAGCAGGCGTACGCGGTCCTGCTGGCCACCCCCGAACCCGGTGACGTCCAGTCCCACGGCGGCCGTTACTACCGTGCGCACGCCCCGGCCGCCCAGACCGCCGTACTCGAAGGGCATCTCGGCCTCGAACTGGAGGCTTCGGGACCCGAGTTGTACGAGCGGGCCCGGGCGACCGCCCTCGACCCGGACGTCCTGGAGGCGCGCGGACTCGACGAGTTGCGGCCGGCGGAGGCGGCCCGCTTCGCGCGGCTCCTCGCCCGGCACACCAGGGACGAACTCACCCACGACGGGCTCCTCGCCGAGTGCCGGAGGTTCGCCGAGAGCCAGGCCGCCGAATGGTTCGCCGGCGGGATCCGCTCCGAGACCCCCGAGCGGCTGCGGGACGCGGCCTACCGGATCGCCGTGGCCGTACTGGAGGGAGCCTCCCTGAGCGCCGTCGCCGAGGCCGCCGAGGTGCTCGCCTGGGAACTTTCCGTCACCGTCGACCCCGAGGCCACCCCCGGCCGGCCCCTGTTCAGCGACGGCGTCGACGCCCGGCTGGTCTCCGCCCGTGCGGTGGCCGCACTCGGCACCGAGGAGGTCGGCACCGAGGAAGTGCCGGTCCGCACCGTGCGGTTCGGCGGCGAGGCCCTCGCCCCGGCCGTCCTCGGCCATCTCTGGCAGCACCGGCACAACGCGCGCGGACCCGTGCTGCGCTGGCTGGCCGGACTCTGCGAGGACACCCGGCCGCAGGTCTGGGTACGGGCCGCCGTCGCCGCCGGACAGCTGTGCCGCCTGGACCTCTCGCACACCGTGCACGAACTGGTCCAGCCCATGGCCCGGTCCGAGCGGGCCGGCCGCCGGCTGTTCGCCGCGACCGTGCTCGACGTCGCCGCGCGCTCGCCGGAGGTCGGCACCGCCGTCCGCGCGCTGGCCGCCTCCTGGGCCCGGTACGGCGACGAGCAACTGCGCTGGACCGCCGGGGCCGTGCTCGGCCGGGGCCGGGCCACGGACACCGTCCGCGAGTCGCTAGACCTGCTCGGCGGGATCGGCGTGTGGGACGAGGGCACCCTGCGGGCCGCCGCGGCCGTCCAGGTCGCCCACTTCGCCGGCGCCCACCCCGAGGCCCCGACCCTGCGCCGGATCCGCGTCTGGCTCTCCGACGAACGCCGGCCCCAGCAGGACCTCGGCCTGCAGAGCACGGTCTACCTCGCTGGCATCCGCGTCGTCGACCTCTGGAACCAGCACGAGGACCTGGAGGGTTACGGCGACTGGCCGCTGATGCTGGCCCTGGCCGACGTCCGGCCCGCCTTCGCCGCCGAACTCGCCGGACTCCTGTGGACCGCGCTGCAGACCCCACGGTCGTACGAGGCGGCGATCGAGACCGTCTCCGACTGGCTGCGCGACTCCTCCGACCAGCCCTGGGCAGACCGCATGGAGCGGTTCCTGCCGCTTCTCGTGCACACCCACGACGACCGCAACCGGCTGCTCGGCCTGATCAAGGAACTGACCGAAGACCCCGACCAACCACTGAACGACCAGCAGGTCCGCCGCCTGTGGGGCGCGGTCCAGGGAGCGAGTACACCATGAGCCACAACCAGTGGGGGCAGCCGTGGCCGCCCCAGGACGAGGAGTTCGTCCTTCCGCACGACCTCAGAGGGCCCTTCGTCCGCGAGTTCGCCCCGCAGACCACCTACCGGCACCGCAACAGCCAGGTCGCCTCGGTGCTCTACTACAAGAACGGCGGGCACAGCGTCATCACCGTCCGCGGCGCCGAGCACTACAACAAGCCGCTGATGGGCAAGCCCACCTCGGTGTGCTGGATCGCCCGCGGCCAGCACCAGGTCTCCTTCCAGCTGGAGCTGCCCACCTACGGCGACCGCTCCCGGTTCCGGGCGGGCGCGGACGTCAACTGGGAGGTGCACGACTTCTACCTGGCCGCCGAGAAGCGGGTGGTCGACGTGGAGCGGATGCTGCGTCCCTCGTTGGAGGCCCGGCTGCGCGGCCTCAGCCGCCGGCACAGCCTGGACTCCGCCCAGCAGGTCGACGAGGCGATCCAGGACGAGCTGGCCAGCGGCCGGTGGAGCGACTTCGGGGCCGATCTCGGCCTCGCCACCCAGGTGTTCGTACGGATCGACCTCGGCCAGGCGGCCGCCGACCACCAGGCCCAGATGGTAGCGGTGGAGAAGGGCGGCGTGGTCCAGGAGGCCATCGACAACGTCAACAAGGCGCGGATCGCCGCCAACATGGACGACGCGCAGAAGCTGATCACGGCCGGTGAGACCGTCCAGTACGCCCACATGCTCGCCTCGGACCCGAGCCGGGCGCACGAGATCCTCGGCGTGCTCCAGCAGCAGGCCCGCGAACAGCGCCAGGGCGCCCTGGACTACCTGACCAACCTGATCAACCAGGGCGTGGTGCAGCGCCACCAGATCGACGACCAGGTCCAGGCACTCATCGACTTCAGCCGTACGGTCTCCACCGGCGCCTTCCCCAACGGCCTGCCCCAGGCCCCGACCTCGCTGCCGATGCCGCCGGTCCCGCCCGCCCCGCCGCTGCTCCCGGCCGACGCGCCCCCGCCGATCCCGCCCGTCCCGCCGGTGCCGCCGATGGACATCATCCCCGGAGAGGGCACGGGGGTGGAGGACGACTCCAGCCCCGAGGCGCGCCGATGACAGCGGGCGGTCCCGGCGCCGACGCGGCCGCGCACTACGTCGCCGAACGGCTGCTGCTGACCGTGCGCGAGGACCTGGGCAGGGCGGACGTGAAGGCGTCCGTCCTGCTGTCCGGAGCCGTGGCGGTACCCGCCCTGGTCCTCGGGCGCGGGATGCCCGCCGGCGTCTCCGGGCCCGCCGCGGTGTTCGTCGCGGCGGGCGCGGCACTGTGGGCGGCGGGCACCCTGCTGCTGCTCGCGGTGATCGTGCCCCGTACCCGTACGGTCCGTTCGGCACCGGGCCCGACCTTCTACGCCGACGGGCTCGCCGTCACCGACCGGGAGGCGCTGCGCCGCGCCGCCGCTGAGGCCGGGGCGGACCGGGTGGGCTGGCTGCTCACCCAGTTCCAGGACGTCAGTGTCATCCTCTCGGCGAAGTACCGCTGGCTGCGCCGGTCGATGGCACTGCTCGGGGCGGGGCTGCTGCTGGCGGGGGCGCCGCTGGCGGTCGGCTGACCGGAGGCGGTCAGCCGTCGCGCAGCCGCTTGAGGCGCTCGACGTCCGCCGCGTGCCCCTCCTTGCCGCCGGGCGTCTCGATGATCAGCGGTACGCCTTCGGTCGCCGGGTGGGTCATCAGCGCACGGAACGGATCCGCGCCGATGTGCCCGGCGCCGATGTTCTCGTGCCGGTCCTTGTGCGCCCCGACGACGTCCTTGGAGTCGTTGGCGTGGATCAGCTTCAGCCGCCCCTCGCCGACCGTCTCCACCAGCAGGTCCAGGGTCTGGTGCATCCCGCTCGGCCCGGTCAGGTCGTGCCCGGCGGCGAACACGTGACAGGTGTCCAGGCACACGCCGAGCTTGGGATGGGCGTCGAGCGCCTCGAAGTACGGCCCGAAGTCCCAGGTCCGCGAGCAGAGCGAGGCGCCCTGTCCGGCGGTGGACTCCAGCAGCAGGAACGGGTCGTCGTCACGGGTCAGCTCGTCCAGGAGCGGCAGCAGATACGCCCGTACCTGCTTCAGCGCCACCTCCCGGGACCGTCCGCCGGTCGCGCTCCCGGTGTGCACCACCACGCCGAGCGCCCCGATCTCCCGCCCGCGCCGCAGCGAGTGCCGCAGCGACTCCACCGACTTCTCCGCCGTCGCCTCGGTGTGCGAGCCGAAGTTGATCAGGTACGGGGCGTGCACGTACGCCGGGACCGACTCCTGCCCGCAGGCCGCGCGGAACGCCTCGTCCTGCCGCGGGCTGCCCGCCGGGGTGGCCCAGCCGCGCGGGTTGGCGACGAAGACCTGCACGGCCTCGGCCTTCAGCTCGCGGGCGTAGGACAACCCCACGGAGTGCAGGCCGCCGGCCACCGGGACGTGACCGCCGACGGGGTTGCGGGACGGGCCGGAGGGGGCGGGCGGGTGGGTCTTCACCCGTCAAGGGTGTCACGCCGCGGGCCGGCCGCGGTCACCGGATGGTGATGGTGATCGTCGACCCCTTGGGCGCCTGTTCCCCGGCGTCCACCGACTGCCGCTTGACGGTGTCGCCGAACAGTCCCAGCAGCCCGCGGTCCTCCTTGACCTGGAAGCCGGACTGCTTCAGCAGCTTCGTCGCGTCGTCGACCGTGGCCCCGACCACGTCCGGCACCTCGACCATCTCCGGCCCCTTGGACAGCGTCAGCGTCACCGTGTCGCCCTCGGCGGCCCGCGCGTCGCCCGCCGGGGTCTGCCGGGCCACCTGCCCCTGGTCGTACTCGGAGGTGACCTCGGTGGCCGACACGGTCACCTTCAGCCCGGCCTCCTGCAGCTCCTGCCGGGCCTCGTCCAGGTCGTCACCGGTGACATCGGGGACGTCGACCGGCGAACCCTTGCTGACGACGAGCGCGATCGCCGTCCCCGCGTGCCGCTCGCTGCCGGCGCCCGGATCGGTGGAGATGACCGACCCCCTGGGCACGTCGTCGCTGAACTCCCGCGTCACCATGCCCGGTTCGAGTCCTTCGGCCTTCAGCAGCGCCTTGGCCCGGGCCTGCGTGCGGCCCTGTGTCTCGGGCACCTTCACCGTCTCCGGGCCGTCCGAGATGGTCAGGGTCACCGCGTCGTTGCCGCGGATGCGCCGGCCGGCCGCCGGGTCGGTGCTGATCACCGTGCCCCGCTTCACGGTGTCGCTGTAGGCGTGCTCGACGTTCTTGACGTCGAGCCCGGCCTCCTTCAGCCGCGTGGTGGCCTGTGCCTCGGTCTTCGACAGCAGCGGCGGGACCTTGGTGAACTGCCCGGAGTTGATGTACCAGATCCCGGTGCCGGCGCCGAAGAGGACCAGGACGGCGACAAGGAGCGTCACCAGGCCGCGCCGGGACCCGCGGCGGGCACCGTGCCGGCGCTCCGGCACCGGCGGCGTCTCGAACCGGCTGGTCGTCAGGACCTGGCCGTCCGGTTCGTTGACGGGCAGCGGCCGGGGCACGGTCAGCGACCGTGGGATGACGCTCGTCCGGTCCTCGGCTATGTCGTGTCCCTCGGTGAGCGCCTGCGGCGGCACGGCGTCCAGCTGCTCGTCGCCAAGGGCGGCCCGCGCCTGACGGACCAGGGCCAGCAGCGCGACGGCGTCGTACGGCCGGGCCCCGGGATCACGGGCGGTGCCGTGGGCGACCAGCACGTCCAGTTCGTGGGCCAGCCCCGGCACGACGGCGGACGGCGCCGGCACGTCCTCGTGGAGATGCTTGTAGAGGATCACCGCGGGCGAGTCCGAGTCGTGCGGCTTCTCCCCGGTGAGCATCTCGTAGAGCACCACGCCGCACGCGTAGACGTCGACGCGGGGATCGGCGACCCCGTTCTCGACCTGCTCGGGCGCCAGGTACGCCACGGTCCCGAGCACGGCGCCAGTGGTGTTCGTGACGCTGTTCACGGACCGCACCAGGCCGAAGTCGGCGACCTTGACCCGCCCGTCGTCCCCTATCAGCACGTTCTCGGGCTTCATGTCGCGGTGCACGAAACCGGCGCGGTGCGCGGCGCCCAGCGCCGCCAGCACCGGCTCCAGAATGTCCAGCGCGGCCCGCGGCTGCAGCGCGCCGCGCTCGCGCAGCACGTCACGGAGGGTGCAGCCGGCGATGTACTCCATCGCGAGATACACGTACGGCCCGTCGGTCCCCTGGTCGAAGACCTGGACGACATTGGGATGGGCCAGCCGGGCGACCGACTTGGCCTCCCGGATGAATCTCTCGACGAAGGAACCGTCGGCGGCGAGCGCCGGATGCATCACCTTCAGCGCGAGCACCCGGTCCAGCCGCACGTCCAGGGCCCGGTAGACCGTGGCCATCCCGCCGACGGCGATCCGCGCGTCGACGCGATAACGGCCGTCGAGCACACGCCCGACAAGGGGGTCCTGAAGCGTCGTATCCACCCCGCGAGTGTACGAGCCCCAGCCGAAACCCCCACAGGTGAGACAGATTTCCCCACGGACTACGACACACCTGTGACGCGCCGGGCACGGGCCGGTGGCTCAGAAGGCGGGGCGTTCGGGGTCCAGGACGGCCAGGCCCTCCGCGGGGGAGGACGCCTGCGCGAAGTGACGGAACGGGATCCGGCCGGCCAGCCGGGCCAGCCGTCCCGCCTCCACCCCGGCCCGCATGGCGGACGCCATCCGTTCCGGATCCTGTGCCCGGGTCACCGCGGACGCCAGCATCACTCCCGCGCAGCCCAGCTCCATCGCCAGCGCCACGTCGGAGGCCGTACCGGCTCCCGCGTCCAGAATCACCGGCACGCGCGCGTGCTCGACGATCAGCCGGAAGTTGTGCGGGTTGCGGATCCCGAGCCCCGACCCGATCGGCGACCCCAGCGGCATCACCGCGGCGCACCCGACGTCCTCCAGCTTCCGGGCCAGCACCGGATCGTCGTTGGTGTACGGCAGCACCGTGAACCCGTCGTCGACCAGGGTCTCGGCCGCGTCGAGGAGCTCGATCGGGTCGGGCAGCAAGGTCCGCTCGTCGGCGATGACCTCCAGCTTGACCATCGAGGTCCCCAGCGCCTCCCGGGCCAGCCGGGCGGTCAGCACGGCCTCCCCGGCGGTGAAGCAGCCGGCAGTGTTGGGCAGCACCCGGATCCCGAGCCGCTCCAGGACCGACAGCACGGACCCCCGTACCCCCGGATCCACCCGGCGCATCGCGACCGTCGTCAGCTCGGTACCGGACGCGACCAGCGCCCGCTCCAGCACCTCCAGGCTGGGCGCACCCCCGGTCCCCATGATCAGCCGGGACGAGAAGGCGGTACCCCCGAGCAGGAACGGATCGTCGGCCATGGCTCAGCCTCCCTGTACGGCGGTCAGGACTTCCACCCGGTCACCCTCGGCGAGCGCCGTACCCGGCCACTCCCCGCGCGGTACGACGGTCTCGTTGACCGCCGCGGCCACCCCCGACGGCGCGGCCGTCAGGGACTTCACGAGCGTGTCGAGAGCGGTGCCCGGGGTGACCTCCCGGCGCTCCCCGTTGACGGAGATGTTCATGCGGTCTGCTCCAGGAGTGCGCCGGGGACGGGGCCGAAACGCTTCGGCGTGAAGGGACGGACGGCTTCGGGCAGCTCACCGCCGGTCAGCAGCTCCGCCATCACGTCCCCCGTGACCGGTGTGAGCAGCACCCCGTTGCGGTGGTGACCGGTGGCCAGCAGCAGCCCGTCCAGGCGGGTCGGCCCGAGCAGCGGCGCGTTGTCGGGGGAGCCGGGGCGCAGCCCGGCCCGGGTCTCGGTCAGCGGCAGCTCGGTGATGCCGGGCACCAGCTCGTGCGCGTCGCGCAGCAGCTCGTACACGCCCCCCGCGGTGACCGTGGTGTCCCAGCCCAGCTCCTCGCTGGTCGCCCCCACGACCAGCTCGCCGTTCTCCCGGGGCACCAGGTAGAGATGGCCACCGCGCACCACGGCCCGTACGGTCCTGCTGAGGAACGGCGCGTACGCCGCGGGCACGGTCAGCCGCAGCACCTGCCCCTTCACGGGCCGCACCGGCGGCAGCACGTCCTCCGGGACCCCCGCCAGCCGCCCGCTCAGGCTGCCGGCGGCGAGCACCACCCGGTCCGCGGCCAGCAGGTCGCCCGCGCGCGTGACGGCGCCGGTGGCCCGCTCCCGCACCACCTCCAGGCGCTCGGCCCAGTCGCGGTGGAAGACCACCCCGGCCCGCTCGCACGCGGCCACCAGCGCGGCCGCCAGCCGGCGCGGGTCGATCTGGTGGTCGCCGTCGACCCGCAGCCCGCCGCGCACACCCGGCGCGAGCATCGGCTCCAGACGCCGGCACTCCCGCCCGGACAGCCACTCGGAGTCCAGCCCCGACCGCTGCTGGAGGGCGTGCAGCTCGCGCAGGTGCGCCCGGTCGTCGGCGTCCAGCGCGACCGCGAGTGTGCCGCAGCGCCGGTAGCCGAGGTCGTGGCCGGTGAGCTCGGTGAGCTCGGCGGCGAAGTCGGGGTAGCGGCGGGCGGAGGTGAGGTTCAGCCCCAGCAGGGTCTGCTCGCCGTAGTGCAGTTCGGTGACCGCGGCCAGCATCCCCGCCGCGACCTGCGCGGCCCCGCCGCCGGGCTCGGGGTCGGCCACGGCGGTGACGAGCCCGCGCTGCGCGGACCGCCAGGCCGTGACCAGGCCGATGATTCCGCCCCCGATGACGAGGACGTCGGACGTATGTGCGGACATGGGCGTCCAGCCCCTCCCTTCGCCGGCATGACCCGGATCAGGTTCGTACGGTCGGAGGCCGCCAGCCTCCCTCTCAGCCCGGTGCGTCCGGGCTCCCGCGTGTGCTTCCCGGCCACCCTAGCCCGCGCGGCTCCGCCCCGGTAGGACGGCCTGCCCGGGTGGTGTGGAACAGGTCACCCAGCACGCCCCCTGACTGACTCTTTGTCAGTTGTCTATCGTTCTTGTCTATGGTGATCAGGTGAGCGAGCAGACGCAGCGACGAGGCACGTCACCGACGCGGCGCGTGGTCGTCGTCGGCGCCGGCATGGCCGGGGTGCAGACCGCCGTGGCCCTGCGCGAACAGGGCTTCACCGGCAGCGTCACCCTGATCGGGGCCGAGCCGCACCAGCCCTACGACCGGCCGCCGCTCTCCAAGGCGGTGCTGCTCGGCAAGGCGGAGGGCTCTGCCTTCGAGGTCGACTTCGAGGCGCTCGGCATCGAGCTGGCGCTGGGCCGCGACGCCCTCGGCGTGCGCCCCGCCGACCGCGAGCTGGACACCGAGGCCGGACCGGTGCCGTACGACGTCCTGGTGCTCGCCACCGGCGCCGAGCCGATCACGCTGCCCGGCACCGAGGGCGTGCCCGGCGTCCATCTGCTGCGCACCCTGGACGACGCCGAGCGGCTGCGGCCCGTGCTCGCCCGGCAGCACGACATCGTGGTGGTCGGCGCGGGCTGGATCGGCGCCGAGTTCGCCACCGCCGCGCGGGAGGCGGGCTGCGCGGTGACCGTCGTGGAGGCCGCCGACCGCCCGCTCGCGGGAGCGCTCCCGGCCGAGGTGGCCGCGCCGATGACCGGCTGGTACGCCGACAGCGGCGCCGAGCTGCGCACGCACGCGCGCGTGGCGCGGGTCGAGCCCGGCGCGGTGGTGCTCGACGACGGCTCGCGGGTGCCCGCGGGTGCCGTCGTGGTCGGCATCGGAGCCCGCCCCGCCACCGCCTGGCTGGCCGGCTCCGGCATCGGCCTGGGCCGGCACGGCGAGGTGCTCGCCGACGACCGGCTGCGCACCGGCGTCCCGGACGTCTACGCGGTCGGCGACTGCGCCTCCTTCCCCTCCGGCCGCTACGGCGAACGCCTGCTGGTCCACCACTGGGACAACGCCCTCCAGGGCCCGCGCACGGTGGCCGCGGGCATCCTCGGCGAGTCGGACGCGGTCTACGACCCGGTGCCGTACTTCTGGTCGGAGCAGTTCGGCCGCTTCGTGCAGTACGCCGGCCACCACGCCGTCGCCGACCGCATGATCTGGCGCGGCGACCCGTCCGGCCCGTCCTGGAGCGTGTGCTGGCTCCGCGAGAACCGCCTGGTCGCTCTGCTGGCGGTGGGCCGCCCGCGCGACCTGGCGCAGGGCCGCCGCCTGATCGAGGCGGGGCGCCGGATGGACGCCGAGGCGTTGTCAGACCCGGCCCGCCCTCTGAAGAACGCGACTGCGGAGCCCCTCTAGAGGCGCTGGGGGGGACGGCGCGACAGGCCGCGGCCGAACGGCCACCGATCGCACCCCACCCGCCGAAACGCCTACCCTTGACCCTGTGACCGAGATTGACGCAAAGACCGATGCTCTCGTCCCCGCCTGGCTCACCGTCCCCGACATCGCAGAGATGCTGGACGTCGAGGTGACGCGCGTGCGGCAGCTGGTCAAGGAGGGCCAGCTCATCGCCGTCCGCCGTGGTGAGAACAGGGCACTGCACGTCCCCGCCGCCTTCATCGACGGGGACAAGGTCGTCAAGGGCCTGTCCGGAACCCTGACGCTCCTGCGGGACGACGGCTTCACGGACGAAGAGATTCTGGAGTGGCTCTTCACGCCCGACGAGACCCTGCCCGGCACCCCCGCGCAGGCGCTCAGCGAGAATCGCGGCACGGAGGTGAAGCGCCGCGCCCAGGCGCTCGCCGTCTGAGCCGAGCCGGTACCGACACAACGGGGGACACCGAATGACCGACACCGCCCGCGCCCAGCTGGCCGACGCCCGTCTCTACCTGTGCACGGACGCCCGTAAGGAGCAGGGTGACCTCGCCGGTTTCCTGGACGCGGTCCTGGCGGGCGGTGTCGACATCGTGCAGCTGCGCGACAAGGGCATGGAGGCCGCCGAGGAGCTGGAGCACCTCGCCGTGTTCGCCGACGCCTGCGCCCGGCACGGCAAACTGCTCGCGGTCAACGACCGCGCGGACGTGGCCCACGCGGCCGGCGCCGATGTGCTCCACCTCGGCCAGGGGGACCTGCCGGTCCCGGCCGCCCGGGCGATCCTCGGCCCGGACGTCCTGGTCGGCCGCTCCACGCACGCCGAGTCCGAGGCCGCCGCGGCCGCCGTCCAGGACGGCGTGGACTACTTCTGCACCGGCCCCTGCTGGCCCACTCCCACCAAGCCCGGCCGCCCCGCACCAGGCCTCGGCCTGGTGCGGTACACCGCCGCGCTGGGCACCGACCGTCCCTGGTTCGCGATCGGCGGCATCGACCTGGACAACCTCGACCAGGTGCTGGACGCCGGCGCCCGCCGGGTGGTCGTGGTCCGCGCGCTCACCGCGGCCGACGACCCGGGCGCCGCGGCCGCCGAATTCGCGAAGCGACTGCGGTCGGTCGGCTAGCCGTCCGACACGGGCGTCCGGAAACTTGTCCAGTATCCGGACACGGGGCCGACAATCCGGGGTAAATCTCCGGAGTCCGGTTGGGTGACCGTCCGCCCCTGACTAACCTGCGGGTATGGCCCTCGGAACCGCATCCACCAGGACTGACCGCGCACGCACCGTGCGTGACATGCTCGCCTCCGGCAAGACCACGTACTCGTTCGAGTTCTCGGCGCCGAAAACCCCCAAGGGCGAGCGGAACCTGTGGAGCGCGCTCCGGAGGGTCGAGGCGGTTGCCCCCGACTTCGTCTCCGTGACCTACGGCGCCGGCGGCTCCACCCGCGCGGGCACGGTCAAGGAGACCCAGCAGATCGTCGCCGACACCACGCTCACCCCGGTCGCCCACCTCACCGCGGTCGACCACTCCCTGGCCGAACTGCGCAACATCATCGGCCAGTACGCGGACGCCGGGATCCGCAACATGCTCGCCGTGCGCGGCGACCCGCCCGGCGACCCCATGGGGGAGTGGGTGGCGCATCCGCAGGGCCTGACCTACGCGGCCGAACTGGTCCGGCTCATCAAGGAGTCGGGCGACTTCTGCGTGGGCGTCGCCGCCTTCCCGGAGATGCACCCGCGCTCGGGCGACTGGGACACCGACGTCCGGCACTTCGTCGACAAGTGCCGTGCGGGCGCCGACTACGCCATCACCCAGATGTTCTTCCGGCCCGAGTCCTACCTTCGCCTTCGCGACCGGGTCGGCGCGGCCGGCTGTGAGACTCCGGTGATTCCGGAAATCCTGCCCGTCACCAGTGTGAAGATGCTGGAACGACTGCCCAAACTCAGCAACGCTTCCTTCCCGGACGCCCTGAAAGAGCGGATCCTCGCAGCCAAAGACGATCCGGCGGCGGTACGCTCCATCGGTATCGAGTTCGCCACGGAGTTCTGTGCGCGGCTGCTGGCCGAGGGCGTCCCCGGACTGCACTTCATCACGCTCAACAGCTCCACGGCGACGCTGGAGATCTACGAGAACCTTGGCCTGCACCATCCCCCGCGGGCCTAGACCGGCCGCACCGGAGTAGGACACACTGCGTAGCGGACACTGGGAGAGGGGCGTACATGGGCTGGACGGTCCTCTACGTAGCGTTCGGCATCGTCGCGTTGTGGTTGCTGGGCGAGGTGCTGCTGCAGTACAAGGCGCGGCTGCGCTGGCGGCTGCTCGCCTTCGCCGGCTTCCTCGGCGTCGTCTTCGGTGTCCTGATTCCGTCGGTGATCGTCATCGGGGTGGGCGCGATCGCCTTCGCGCTCGGCCAGACCTACGTCACGCTGTCGTTCCGCCGCGGCTTCGAGGCCGGCTGGGCGGTCAAGCGCCCCGGCGCGGACCACGAGGGCGGCCTGCTGACCAAGCGCCGCCGCGGTGGGCCGGACGAGGACCCGGGCCCGGAGGCCACCGACCCGGACGCGGCCGACGGCGCCTACCCCGACGAGCGGGCCGCCTACGTCACCGGCGGCACCCCGTCCTACGGCGGCGACGACTACGACCGCGACGACGTGTTCTCCTCGGCCCGCCCCGCCGAGCCCACCGCGGCCGAGTCCACGGCGGTGTACGAGCCGCAGCCGGTGCCCGACGACACCGGCTCCTACGGCATATACAACGAGCCCGGCTACGCCACCGCCGGCGACCCCGCCTACGCGAGCGCCGGCCAGGACCAGACGTACGCCGCCCAGGGCACCGACCAGAACTACGCCTACGACTACTCCGGCTACGGGCAGCAGCAGTACGGCTATGACACCGGCGCCCAGCAGCAGTACGCCAACTACTCCGACCCGTACATCGGCAACCAGACCTACGGCGGCACCGGGTACGACCAGTCGTACGGCACCCAGCAGTACGACCAGCAGGGCTACGTCCAGGACCAGTACGGCAACGGCGGCTACGGCGAGACCCCCGCGGGCGGTGTCTGGGTCCCGCAGCAGCGTGCCGACGAGACCTACGGCGGCGAACTCCCGCAGGAGCAGCAGTACCCCTACCAGGGCGACGGGCAGGACCCGCAGCAGAGCCGGCCCGGCACCGGGTACGACGAGCAGTACCGTTTCTGAGGGTCCGGCCCGGTTCTGTCCGGGCCGCACCTCACTGCGAGCCGCGGAACTCCGGTCCCTCGACGATCAGTCCGGCCACCAGCGCTCCCGACATCCCGGCGTGCGGAAGTCCGCCGCCGGGGTGCGACCAGCCGCCCACGGTGAACAGACCTGACAGGCCGGTGGTGTTGGCCGGCCAGAGCAGCCCACCGGCGCCGGCCGCCAGCGCGGGCGGCGGGACCGCCCCGCCCGTCGCGCCGGTCTCCGCCGCGATGTCCGCCGGGGTGCGCACCTCCTGCCACAGGAGGCGGTCGCGCAGGCCGGGCACGGCACGCTCGGCGACCGTGACCATCCGCTCCGCCAGACCGGGACCGTCGCTCCCGGCGGGCACCGTCGAGACCAGCGCGACCGCCTCGTGCCCGGCGTCCGGGACCAGGGCCGGGTCGTCGGGCCGCAGCACCGTCACCGTCCCGGGCACGGCCGGCGCCGACCCGAACAGGCCGTCCAGCTCCGCGGTACCGTCCGCCGCGTGCACAACGGTCCGGTGAGCGGTCCCGGCAGGCCGCCCGCCGCGCAGCGCCAGCAGCACGGTGAGCCGGCTCGGCAGCCCCCGCCGGGGCACGGGGCCCGCGTCGGCCCGCGCCGGGACCCGGCCCAGCGCCTGCGGTGGCACGCCCGCCACCACGAAGTCGGCGTCGGCCGTGGCTCCGTCGGAGAACTCCACCCCGGCCGCCCGGCCGTCCTTCTCCAGGACCCCGGTGGCCTCTGCGCCGAACACGAACTCGACCCGCCGCTGCACGCACCGCTCGTACACCGCCCGCGCCAACTCCCGGATGCCACCGCGCACGTACCAGGTGCCGAAGGCGTGCTCCAGGTACGGCAGCACGGCCGCGCTCGCCGGAGTGTCCCGGGGGTCGAGGCCGTACGCGAGGGCATGGCTGTTCAGGAGGGCGGCCAGGCGCTCGTCGCGCAGCTCCCAGGCGCCGATCTCGGCGAGCGTGCCGGCCCGGCGGGCGCGCAGCAGCTTCCTGTGCGGCACGGACGGGTAGGGTTCGCGCTCGGCCAGTACCTGCCAGTTCGGCCACAGCGGTTCCTCCAGCAGCGGGCGCCGGGTGCGGTCCCAGGCCTCCCGGGCCCGCACCAGGAAGTCGCCCCAGCGCTGTCCGGCGCCCGCCCCGAGGGCCTCGTCCAGGGCGGAGACGACACCCGCGCGGGACGCGTTCGGCAGCACGGCCTCGGTGCCGTCCGCGAAGACATGCCGGGCCGATGGGTCGACCTGGACCAGCTCGACCCGGTCCTCCAGCGGCTCCCTGCCGGTCTTGACGAACAGGTCGCGGTAGACGGCGGGCAGCGGCAGCAGCCCCGGGCCGGTGTCGAAGGCGAACCCGTCGCGCTCGAACCGGCGCACGCCGCCGCCGTACGTCCGCGTCCGCTCGTACACCGTCACCCGGTGGCCCGCGACGGCCAGCCGGGCGGCCGCCGCCATGGCGCCCATCCCGGCGCCGATCACCGCAATCCGTCCCATGACCGCGACTTTATCGACCGCCGCCGGCACCCGGGCCCGGCGGCCCGTCACTCCGGTGGTCCGCCCGTACGGGTCGCGAGCCGGCGTTCCTCCCGGCGCTGGGCGCGGCGGCGCCAGAAGCGGCGGATCCGGGAGATCAGGAACACCAGCACGGTCAGGCCGGTGGCCAGCAGCACCGCCGCGACGACCGCCGCCGCCAGCGGGTGGAACATCGCGAACGACACGATCGCGCCGACGCCGAGGTCCTCGGCGAAGCTCAGCACGATGTTGCTGAACGGCTCCGGCGAGGTGTTGACCGCCATCCGGGTCCCGGCCTTGACGGTGTGGCTGGCCAGCGCCGTCGAGCCGCCGACCAGCGCGGCCACCACGTCGTTGAGCGAGCCGCTCTGCCCGGCGAGCAGCGCCCCGACCCAGGCGCCGGCCACCGGGCGGACCACCGTGTGCACGGAGTCCCACACCGAGTCGACGTACGGGATCTTGTCGGCGACCGCCTCGCACAGGAACAGCACGCCCGCGACGATCAGCACCTCGGGGCGTTGCAGCGTCTCGGGGACGTCGTCGCTCAGGCCCGTAGCGCCGAAGAGGCCGAGCAGCAGCACCACCGCGTACGCGTTGATTCCGCTGGCCCAGCCGCTGGTGAAGACCAAGGGGAGTACCGACACGGACGCGATCGTAACCAGTCGGCGCCCGCGGGTCCTGGGGCTGAGCACGCGGAGCTGAGTACGCGTACCCAGGGAGTGATTTGAGTAGGCGCGCGGATGGGTTGCGACCTGCGTGGACGAGAGAGTGGAGGCACGGAAAGGGGCGCCAGGTCCGGTACCGCCGGCACGGGGCGGCGGAACGGCGCCGGCGCCCTCGACCGCTCCTTCCGCCGATCCGTCGGCGGAAGCGAGACACGGGGGAGAGGGGACCCGGGGGAGACAACGGGAATCCGGGGAAACACGGGGGTGTACGCAAGGCGCCGGTCCACCGGTGGCCCGCGGGGGACGCGGCCACGGCGGGCCGGCGCCTTCGCGTGCCGGTCCCGGAAGGGCTCAGCCCTTCCCGCTCACCCGTCCCTGCAGCAGCCGGGACAGGGCCGAGTGGACGTCGTCCAGGGAGCGCTCCGGCTGGAAGGACTTCCAGTCCAGCGCGGCCACCAGCACCATGCCGACCAGCGCGGCCGCCGTCAGCTGGACGTCGATCTCGTCGCTGAACTCGCCGTTGTCGACGCCTTCGCGCAGCACGCCCTCGACGACCGCGACCGCCTGCTGCCGGACCACCATCAGCGTCGACTGCCAGGCCCGGTTGGTGCGCCACAGCTCGGCCACGTAGAGCTGGGTGAAGGCCGGGTAGCGGTCTATGAAGACCAGACCCGCGCGGACCATGGCGTCCAGGGCGTCGACCCGGCTGCCGCCCTCCCGCGCGGTCCGCTCGGCGGCCTCCTTCAAGGAGGCGGTGAGCAGGCCCACACCGTGCCGCAGCAGTTCCTCGAAGAGGACCGACTTGCTCGCGAAGTTGTAGTAGACCGTGCCCTTCGCGACCCCGGCACGCTCGGCGATCTCGTCCACGGTGGTGGCCGAGAAGCCCTGCTCGGCGATGAGGGTGACGGCCGCCTCGTAGAGCTTCTGCCGGGTGGCTTCACGGCGCGTGCTGCCGCCCGTGGTGCTGCTGCTTTCCATGGTCCCGATTCTCACAGGAACGGGGGCCCCGGCGGACACCGAAGACGCGGACACGGATCTCCTCACAGGGTCAGCTCAGGGTGCAGCCGGTCCAGCGTCCACACCTGGCGGCGCCGTGCGGACAGGGCGGTGAGCGCGAGGGCGCCCGCCGTGAACGCCGTCAGGACGGCACAGGCCTGCCACACCGGGCCCAGCCCGCCGCCGGTGATCAGCCGCCGCAGGCCCGCCACGACGTAGCTCATCGGCAGGAACGGATGGATCGCGTTGAAGAAGCCCGGGCTGGTCTGCACGGGATAGGTGCCGCCCGCCGAGGTCAGCTGGAGCATCAGCAGGGCCAGCACCAGGATCCGGCCCGCCGCCCCGAAGCGCGCGTTCAGCCACTGCACGATCGCGGCGAAGCAGGCCGTCACCAGGAACAGGAACCCGACCGTCCCGGCCGCGCGGACCATCTGCAGACCGATCGCCCAGTGCAGTACGGCCATCAGGGCGGCCGTCTGCAGCACCCCGACCGCGACCACCGGCAGCCAGCCCGCCAGCGCGATCCGCCAGGGCGCCGAACCCGCCGCCAGGGCGCGCCGGTTGAGCGGCTGGATCAGCATGTAGGCCACCATCGCGCCGACCCACAGGGACAGCGGGATGAAGTACGGGGCGAACCCGGTGCCGTAGTTGGGCGCCTTGTGCAGGTCCTTGGAGGCGAGCTGGACCGGGTCGGCCATCACCTGGGTGCGCCGGTCGCGGTCCTGCTTGCCGTAGTCGGGGATCTGTGACGCGCCGTCGTGCAGCCCGCCGGCGAGCCTGCCGGAGCCGTCGGCGAGCTTGTACATCCCGCCGTTGAGGTCCTGGGCGCCGGTCTCCAGCCTGCCCACGCCCGTGTCCAGGCCGGTCGCGCCGGTCAGTGCCGTGCCGAGACCGGTGTGCAGCCGCGCGGCGCCGGCGGCGACCCGGGCCGCGCCGTCGTTCAGCTTGTTGATCTTCTTGACGGCGTCGGCGACGTCCTCGGAGAGGTGCGGGGCCCGGTCGGCGAGGACCTCGGCCTGCCGCTGCAGGGTGCCGAGCCGGGTGTCGAGCGTCTTGAGGTCGCCGTGCTGGTCCGCGATCAGGGTGTCGAGGTCGTCGGCGACGGCGGCCACGTCGACGGCCGCGTCCCTGGCCTTCTTCAGGTCGGGGCAGACGGGATCGTCGAGCAACCCGGCCGGGCAGCGCGCCCGGTAGACCTCGTCCAGCGTGTCGGCGGCCGTGTGCGCGCCCTTCGCGGCCACGGGGGCGGCCCTCACCAGGACGCCCAGGTTGTCGCGGACGGTCCGCGCCGAGTCGGCGACCAGTCGCGCCGTGTCGCCGATGGTCTTCTCGTTCTTCTCGAGATACGGGCCCACCTTGCCGTAGACCCCGTTGACCTGGTCCGCGAGGGTCTGGGTGCCGTCCGCGACCTGACGGGAGCCGTCCGTGAGCGTCCCCGCGCCCGTGTCCAGCTTCCCGATCCCCTTGGCCAGCTCCCCGCTGCCGGTCTTGGCGTCCTTCAGCCCGTCGGCGAGGTCCCTGGACCCCTTCTCGGCCTTCCCGATGCCACCGGTGAGCGTGTCGGCGCCCTCGGCGGCCTTCACGGTCTGCCCGTGGATGTCGGCGAACGAGATGAAGATGCGGTCCAGGAAGGACCGGGACGTCTTGGCGGACGCGGCCGAGCGCACCTCGTTGAAGACCGTTCGGGAGATCTGGCCGACGATGTAGTTGTTCGCGTCGTTCGTACGCACCTGGAGCGCACCGGTCTGCGGGGAGTCGCCGGCGCTGGAGGCGATGCGCGAGCTGAGGTCGGCGGGCATGGTCAGCGACAGGTAGTAGGTGCCGTTCTCGACGCCCTGGCGCGCCTCGGCCGCGCTCACCCGGTGCCACTCGAACGTCCGGCTGTCCTTCAGCCCGTCGACGATGTCGTCGCCCGCGGTGATCTTCCTGCCGTCGGCGTCGGCCCCCCTGTCGTCGTTGACGAGCGCCACCGGGATGCGGTCCAGCCGCCCGTACGGATCCCAGAACGACCACAGATAGAGCGCGCCGTACAGCAGCGGCAGCACCAGCAGGGCCACCAGGGCCGCGCGGGGCAGCCTCCCCCGTGCGAAGCGCCTGAGCTCAAGCGCGGCCAGTCGTGGCGAGCGCATCGCCGGCCTCCTCCCCGGTACCGGAGCCTTCCGGCGTTGCGGTCTCGTCTTCCCGGGCGGTCCCGGTGCGCACCACGACGGCGCCCTCCAGCCCCTCCCCGCACACCGCGACCACGGTGGTGCCGGCCTCGGCGATCGAGGCCAACAGGGCCCCCACCGCCGTCCGTTCGGCCGCAGGCAGCTTCAGGTCCGCGTCGTCCACGGCCAGCAGTCGCGGCCGGCCGACCAGCGCCAGCGCCACCGACAGGCGCAGCGCCTCGATCCGCTCCAGATCCCGTACGACGGTCCGGGCGCCCTTGGGCAGCGAATCCAGGTCGAGCCCGGCGGCGGCCACGGCGTCGTCGATCAGCTGCTCCGCCCGCGCGGTCCGCTCGCCCCGCGGCCGCACCAGATCACGCAGCGAGTCGCCGAACCGGCGCTGCAGCAGGGCCCGTTCCCGCAGGTGCTCGCCGACGGTGAGGGCCGGTTCGAGGTCGGTGACCCCGGCGACGTTGGCCACCGCGCTGATCCGGCGGACGGCCGCCGGATGCCTGGGCAGCCGGGCCTCGCCGACCGTCGCGGTGCCCTCGGTGGCCCTCATCCGTCCGGTGAGCGCGAGCAGCAGACAGGTGCGGCCGGAGCCGGACGGTCCCTCCACCGCGATCAGTGCGCCGGGCCCGGCGTCCAGGGAGATCCCCTGGAACGCCCAGCCGCGCGGGCCCTCGAGCCCGAGCCGCTCGGCCGTGACAGGTACGCCGTGCACAGGTTCCCCCTGCCTTGCGAAGTGGTGTCGCCCACCGATTTTTGAACTGACTGGTCAGTGCAAAAATAGACCCGAACCTACGCTCGAAGCAAAACCGCAGGTCAGAACGGATTGTCAGTGCCATACCGCACGATGGGCACATACGGCACCCCGAGTAAGGGAGCCGTCACCCAGACGACAGGAGGTTCGTCATGGCCAACTCCTCAGCGGCCGCCGCCCACCGGCGCCGCGCCACCGGCCCTGCCCCCTCACTGACCGGCCCGGCGAGCGACGTGCACCCCGTGCTCCGCCGGGCCACGGCCCCGCCTGCCGCCCTCGACCTGCTCACCCAGGCCCGCGCCGCCCTCGACGAGGCCGCGCTCCTGGACACCCCCAACGAGCGCTACGCGACCGCGCATCTGGCCGCCCTGCGCACGGCCGCCGCCGTGCTCGCCGCCCGCGCCCGACCCGAGACCTCGCCCCGGCGCCGGGCCCGTATCCGCAGCGCCTGGGAGGTGCTGCCCGAGGTGGCGCCCGAGCTCACCGAGTGGAGCGCCCTGTTCGCCTCCGGCGCCGGCCGCCGTGCCCGCGCCGAGGCCGGCATCCAGGGCGCGGCGGGCCGCCGCGACGCCGACGACCTGATACGGGACGTCGAGATGTTCCTCCGCATCGTCGAGCGGATGCTGATCCTCCAGCCGGTGCTGCCGCAGCCCCGCCGGCAGGACGGCGAGCGGCCGGACGGCACCCCGGACAGAGGGCTGCCCGACGCGGGGTGACCAGCAAGGCAGGCGTCCGGCGCGGGAGGGCCGGGGCGGGAAGCCGGGGGCCGTGGGGAGGCGGCGGAGGCAATAGGGTGGAGAGCGCCTGAAGCCTTCCTTCCTCCCGCGCTCCGGGCCGGGAAGGCACCGAGTTCGCGCCGCCGGGCAACAGGCGGTGCCGCGCCGAGGAGTCAACTGCCGTGCCGGACCCCACACGACCCCGCGCTTCTCTCCGTACCGCCGTGGTCTGGGAGGTCCTCCAGGACGCCCTCGACCGCCGGGTCAAGGCCACCGGCCGGGAGGCGCTGGACGTCCTCGACACCGGCGGCGGCAGTGGCAACTTCGCCGTGCCCCTCGCCCGCCTCGGCCACCGGGTCACCGTTGTCGACCCCAGCCCGAACGCGCTGTTCGCGCTGGAGCGCCGCGCCGCCGAGGCCGGCGTCGCGGACCGGGTCAAGGGCGTCCAGGGCGATGTCCTCGGCCTGTTCGACGTGGTCGGGCGCGGCGGCCACGACGTGGTGCTCTGCCACGGCGTCCTGGAGTACGTCGACGACCCGGCCGAGGGCGTGCGCAACACGGTGGCCGCGCTGCGCTCCGAGGGCGTCCTCAGCCTGCTCGCCGCCGGGCTCGGCGGCGCCGTGCTCGCGCGGGCCCTGGCCGGGCACTTCAAGGAGGCCCGGCAGGCTCTCGACGACCCGGACGGCCGCTGGGGCAGCGGCGACCCCATGCCGCGCCGTTTCACCGCCGAGCAGCTCACCGCCCTGGTCCAGGGCGCGGGCCTGGCCGTCGCCGCCGTGCACGGCGTGCGGGTCTTCGCCGACCTGGTGCCCGGCGTCCTGGTGGACACGGAGCCCGGCGCGCTCGACGCGCTGCTCAAGCTGGAGGCCGCGGCGGCCGAGCTTCCGGCATTCCACGCCGTCGCCACCCAGCTCCATGTGCTCGGCGAGACTCCGGGTGCGGCCGGGGCCTGAGATTCTCCTGAGACGACCCCGCTGATCAGGGACTCGGCAGCGGATGGAGTACGCCACAGGCCCCCCGATCGAGGGGTTTGCGCCGTATGATCGAGGGAGACCGCTCGGCATGACGGGTCGGCCGCCGGGGAATGGAAGCCTCAGCGAGCCGGACCGGCCATGGCGGGTTCCGGTTGGCCAATTGGCCTAGAGGGGCGGGTTTCACGGGGGCGATTCCCTGCCTATCCTGAAGGGACCCCCCGGGTCGCCCCGGCGACTGCACGATGAGGAGGACGCCGTGCCGCTCTCGGAGCACGAGCAGCGAATGCTTGAGCAGATGGAGCGAGCGCTGTACGCCGAAGACCCCAAGTTCGCGACAGCGCTTGAGGGAAGCGGCCTGCGGTCGTACACCCGGCGACGGGTCTACCAGGCGGCCGCCGGCTTCCTCGTGGGTATCGCGCTCCTCATGGCCGGAATGGTCGCAAAGCAGATCTGGGTCAGCGTGGTGGGCTTCCTCGTCATGCTGGGCTGCGCGGTCCTCGCCGTCACCGGCTGGCGCAAGGCTCCCAAGCCCGGCGAGCAGCCCGCGGGAGGCCAGCAGGCCCGCCGCCAGGTCCGCCCGAAGCGGTCCATGATGGACCGCATCGAGGAGCGCTGGCAGCGCCGCCGCGACGAGCAGGGCCAGTAGGACTTCGCCGAACAGGCGGAACAGCAGAGCAGAGCGTGACTGAGGGGTGACCGCCCGCCGGGTGATCACCCCTCAGCCATGTCCGCACGTCGTGGGCGGCCCGGTGGGGGGGGGCCGCCCGGGCGCGGGGGCGGGCGCCGGGGCGGCGCCCCGGTGGCACCGCGGGGGCGGGGGGGGGCGGGGCGGCGCGGGGTTGGGTTTTTTTCGGTTTCACTACCCGGGTGTGTTCCCTGGGGGTGGGGGGGGTGTCGGGGGCGGGGGCGCGGGTGCGGGGGGGGCCCCCCCCGGGGCCCCCCCCCACGACCGTGTCCGGGGGCCTGCCGCCGGTCAGCCTCGCTGTTCCGACGGCTTGCCCGGGGCCGGGCGGGCCGTCGCGACCCGATCCCGCAGCCGTGCCCACCCGGCCGACGCCGCCCACAGCACCCGCACCGCCGACCGCGGCACGAACAGCGCCCGCAGCCGGGTGGGCACGCCGACCGTGCCGTTGAGCGCGACCGTCACCCGGCGGACGTCGTCCGAGAGGCCCGCCGTCGGCCGCGGCCGCGGCGCGTACAGCACCTGTTCGACCGCGTCCGCGACCCGGTGCACCGAGGCGGCCGCGACCGGGTCGAGCCCGCCCAGCCGGACGATCCGGGCGGCCGTGCCGCGGGGGCTCTGCGAGTCGTCCGGCGGGACGCCGAAGTCCCAGGCCATGTCGATCAGTTCCTGCCAGACCGCCAGCGTGTGCGCCGCCACACCGTCGGGGGTACGGTCGTAGCCCCCGAGCCGGTGGGCACGCATCCGCTGCCGGTAGAGCATCGGCGACAGCGGCACCGCCAGCACGGCGAGTCCGGCGAGCGCCCACAGCGCCAGCTGCCACCACGGCGGCCCGCCGTCGCCCCGCTGCACCGCGCCCGCCGCCGACGGGCTCGCGCACACGTCCTGCTTGCGCAGCTGGGCCGAGCAGCTCTCGCTCGCCGAGGCCGAGGCCGACTGCGCCGCCGAGGCGTTCTTGGAGGGCAGCGCCTCGTCCGGCACCGAGGAACCGGGCGTGTCCGAAAGGGTGTAGGACGGCGTGGTGCCCCGCGTCGGGGTCGGCTCGAACCGGGTCCAGCCCACGCCCTCGAAGTACAGTTCCGGCCAGGCGTGCGCGTCCTTCAGCCCCACCGAGACCGTGCCGTCGGCCTGCGGGGTGCCGGGCGCGAAGCCCACCGCGACCCGGGCCGGGATACCCAGCGTGCGGGCCATCGCCGCCATCGCGAAGGAGAAGTGCACGCAGAAACCGCGCTTCTGCTTCAGGAAGTTCGCGATCGCGCCCTCGCCCCGGCCGACCTGCACCTGGGTGTCGTACTGGAAGCCGCCGTTGACCGCGAAGTAGTCCTGGAGCTTGACCGCCTCCTCGTAGTGGTTCGCCGAGCCCGCGGTGACCTCCCGCGCCGTCTGCGCCACCACCGACGGCAGCGAGGACGGCACCTTGGTGTAGTCCTTCTTCATGGCCGCCGGGGGCTCCGGCGCCGCGGCCAGCTGACCCGCCGTCGGCTGCACGTCGAGGCTGGTGACCTGGTAGGTCTCACCGCGGGTGTTCTGCCCGTGGTCGCCGACCAGGGTCATCCCGACGGGCTCGTAGCGCCAGGAGCCGGCGATCTTCACTGCGCTGGGCGGGTACGGCATCGGTAGCCAGTCCTGGGCGTACCAGTCGGCGGCCGAGATGGTGGTCCGCACCGTCGCCCGCTTGACGTCGCCGCCCAGGCCGGCCGGGGTCGGGAAGGTGTCCGGAACGCCGGTGATGTGTCGCTGGGCCGGCTTCCAGGTGGTGCCGTCGAAGTCGTCCAGGGAGACGATCCGCAGATACAGGTCGGAGACGTCGGCGGTGCCGGTCCGTACGGACAGCACCTGGCGGTCCTCGTCCACGTTGAGGCTGTCGCGCAGCGACACCAGGGGGTTGACCGCGGAGATCGTGCCGCCGTTCCCGTTGCCCACGCCCACGCCGTTCCCGGTGCCGTCCAGCAGGCCGCCCTGGATCGAGGGCATCACGAACGGCACGAAGAGGGCGACGCTCAGCACCGCGAAGCCGATCCGGCGTCCGCTCCGCACCGGGGCCACCGCACCGCTGTCCTGGCCGCCCGGGGTGCGCGAGACACCGCCGAACACCCGGCCCCACTGGGAGAGCCGGTTCCGGCCCTCGGCGAGCAGCAACAGCAGGTAGCCGGCCGCCGCCACCAGGAACCAGAGCCAGTCGGTCGGCCCGTCGGACAGGCCCGCCGCCACCGAGTACAGCGCGAGCAGCGGCAGCCCCGCCGGGGCCGCGCTGCGGTAGGTCACCGCGAGGGTGTCCACGATCAGCCCGACGATCAGCACCCCGCCGATCACCATCAGCCGGATGCCGTCCGACAGCGGAGCGGGTATCGCGTACCGGCTGATGTCGTCGGAGCCCTGCTGGAGCAGGTCTGCGAAGTAGCGGAAGGTGTCCGGGCCGGGGACCAGCCCGGCGATCGCGTGGCCCCGGGCGAAGACCAGGGTCAGCATCAACAGGGTGACCAGGGCCTGCGCGGCCACGGTCAGCGGCCGGGCCAGCGGGACCCGCCGCGCGGCCGCGCCCACGCCGGTCTGGACGGCCACCAGGAACGCGGCCTGGAACAGCCAGGTCATCGGGGAGACCAGGGGCAGCAGGGCACAGGAGGCCATCAGCGTCGCCGCCGCCGCGGTGAGGGCCAGCCGGGCCCGTCCGCTCATCACCGGTCCTCCCCGGCCGCCGCGGCCACCGAAAGGCGCTCCCGGTCGGCCTGCCGCCACAGCTCGGCCAGTGGCGCACCGCGCGCCACGCCGATTGCCGTCCAGCCGGCCTCGCGCAGCATCCGCAGCCGCTCCTCGTGCGCGTTGCCCGGCGCGGGCACGTCGGTGGGCTCCCGCACCCAGGTGTCCGGGTCCAGGACGAAGGCGACCGCACCGCCGCTGCGCCGGCGCATCTTGGCCGCCACCGCCGCCTGTTCCTCGTCGAGATCGCCCAGGAAGGCGACGAGGAGCCCCTCGTTCCCGCCGCGCAGGACGTCGTAGGCCCGGGACAGGCCGGTGCCGTCGGAGTGGTCGACCACGGCCAGGGTGTCCATCATCTGGCCTGCCGCGTCCGCCGAGTCCTGCCCGGTGCCCGCGAAGCCGTCGGCGCCCTCGCCGGGTACCGCGCTGCCGGTGTCCGTCAACAGCCGGACCGAGAAGCCGCGTTCGAGCATGTGGACCAGGACCGAGGCGGCGCCGGAGACCGCCCATTCGAACGCCGAGTCGGGGCCCGCGCCCTCGTAGGCGATGCCCCGGGTGTCCAGCAGCACCGTGCAGCGGGCGCGCTGAGGCTGTTCCTCGCGGCGCACCATCAGCTCGCCGTAGCGGGCGGTGGAGCGCCAGTGCACCCGGCGCAGGTCGTCGCCGTACCGGTAGCCGCGGGGGATCACGTCGTCCTCGCCGGCCAGGGCCAGCGAGCGCTGCCGCCCGTCGCCGTACCCCTTCGCCTCGCCGCTGAGCCGGATCGGCGAGAGCGGCTCCACCTTGGGGATGACGGTCAGGGTGTCGAACGTGGAGAAGGAACGGGTCAGCTCGCACATCCCGAACGGGTCGGTCAGGCGCAGCTGGAGCGGGCCCAGCGGATAGCGGCCGCGCAGGTCCGAGCGGACCCGGTAGGAGACCTCCCGGCGGCCGCCCGGCTCGACCCGGTCCAGGACGAAACGCGGGCGCGGGCCGAGGACGTAGGGCACCCGGTCCTGGAGCATCAGCAGACCCGTGGGCAGCCGCGAGACGTTGTCCATCCGCAGGTGGACGCGGGCCTCGCTGCCGGCCGGTACCCGCGAGGGGGAGAGCCGGCGGCTGCCGGCCACCCGGTAGCGGGTGCGGTAGAGGACGGCCGCGCAGATCAGCGGCAGCACGGCGAGCAGCAGCCCGACCCGGCGCAGATCGCTCTGGCCGAGGATGTACGCGCAGATCACCGCCGCGACGCCGGCCGCCAGGAAGGAGCGGCCGCGGGTGGTCAGCCCGGACAGGGCCGTGCGGACGCCGCCGGACTCCTCGCGGTCGGCCTCCGCCGGGGCGCTCATCACAGACTCCGCGGGGGCTGCTGGGGATAGGCGGGCACGCCCCGGCCCAGACCGCCGAAGCCGCTCTGCTGCCGGGGGGCCGAGGGCACCGGCGTCTGCTGCAGGATCTCCTGGACGACCTGCTCCGCGGTGCGCCGGTTGAGCTGGGCCTGCGCGGTGGGCAGCAGCCGGTGGGCGAGGACCGCCACGGCGAGTGCCTGTACGTCGTCGGGCAGCGCGTACTCCCGGCCGCTCAGGGCCGCGGACGCCTTCGCCGCGCGCAGCAGGTGCAGCGTCGCGCGCGGTGAGGCGCCGAGTCTGAGGTCGGGGTGGGTGCGGGTGGCGGAGACCAGGTCCACCGCGTACCGCCGGACCGTCTCGGCGACGTGGACGCCCCGCACGGTCTCGACGAGTTTCACGACGTCGTGCGCGTGCGCCACCGGCTGGAGGTCCTCCAGCGGGTTCGCCCCGCCGTGGATGTCGAGCATCCGCAACTCGGCCTCCGCGCTCGGGTAGCCGACCGAGACACGGGCCATGAAACGGTCGCGCTGGGCCTCAGGCAGCGGATAGGTGCCCTCCATCTCGACCGGGTTCTGGGTGGCCACCACCATGAACGGGCTGGGCAGTTCGTAGGTCTGCCCGTCGATGGTGACCTGCCGCTCCTCCATCGACTCCAGCAGCGCGGACTGGGTCTTCGGCGAGGCGCGGTTGATCTCGTCGCCGATCACGATCTGGGCGAAGATGGCGCCCGGTTTGAACTCGAAGTCCCGGCGCTGCTGGTCCCAGATGGACACGCCGGTGATGTCCGACGGCAGCAGGTCGGGCGTGAACTGGATGCGTCGCACCGAACAGTCGATGGACCGCGCCAGGGCCTTCGCCAGCATCGTCTTGCCGACACCCGGGACGTCCTCGATCAGAAGGTGTCCCTCGGCCAGCAGGACGGTCAGCGAAAGCCGTACGACCTCCGGCTTGCCCTCGATCACGCTCTCCACCGAACTGCGGACCCGCTCCACAGTGGCGGTCAGATCAGTAAGGCTCGCTCGATCGTCATAGGTCGTCACCCGGCCCTCCTCGGCCCCTTATTGCCCGGGCCGGCGCTCTGTCAGCGGAACCGGCCCACCCCGAAACACGGACACCACGCGTGAATGGTTCCGCGTGACGTCTCACACCGCATTCTTGCTGCCGTTACCGATTCGTGTCACTCGCCTGTGGACAACTGCCCGCACTATGTCGGTCCTACGACCTTTCGGTCGTGTATTCGACAGCGTCCGGACAGGGTACGGCGGCGGCTTTCGGGGCGGGCGGTCCGTCGGAGCCGCTGGGCTCAGGCGGGGTCGACCTCGCGGAGCAGGCCGGTGCGGACGTCGAAGACGAAGCCGCGTACGTCGTCGGTGTGCAGCATGAACGGCGAGGTGCGCACCCGCTGCATGGACTGCCGTACGTCCTGGTCGACGTCACGGAAGGACTCCACCGCCCACGCCGGGCGCTGGCCCACCTCCATCTCCAGCTCGGAGCGGAAGTCCTCGGTGAGGGCCTCCAGGCCGCAGCCGGTGTGGTGGATGAGGACCACGCTGCGGGTGCCGAGCTTGCGCTGGCTGATGGTCAGGGAACGGATCACGTCGTCGGTGACCACACCGCCGGCGTTGCGGATGGTGTGGCAGTCGCCGAGCTGCAGGCCGAGTGCCTTGTGCAGGTCGATACGGGCGTCCATACAGGACACCACGGCCACGTGCAGCACGGGCCGCGCGTCCATGCCGGGGTCGGTGAAGGCGGATGCATAGGTCCGGTTGGCGTCGATCAGGCGGTCCGTCACGGTGCCTCGGTCCGTTATGGCGCCTTCGGATCCAGTGGGAGCTGCTGCGGAAGTCGTCATAGACACGACGTTACTGGTCACGGCCGTTCAGAGCCTGCTGTGAGAGGGCACAAAGAACGTCATCGTGGCTTGTTGTGAGCTAACCCACACGGAGGGCAAACCAGGGCCGGACGGGTGATTCAGGTCCGATCCCGGCGCCCGCCACCCTGCCGTACGCGCCGTACAGGCCGGTTGATTGACCGGGCGACACGGTGGACTAAAGTGACGCGAAGCGGGAGGCGAGGCCCTCCCCGCTGGTGAAATCCCCTGGAGACCCCGGCACGGCGCCCGGACCGTCTCCCCACGTGCGCGGCGCGCGTACCGAGCGGGCGGGGACCCGGCGGTGCGTATCTCCCGCGCGGACCTGAGAGGCCCCCAGAATGCAAGGGCGCGAAGCGCTTCCGAACAACGGCGGTGGCGGGCGGCAGGAGGGTGGCAGCCGACACGTCCCGGTGATGCTCCAGCGGTGCCTGGATCTGCTGGCACCCGCCCTGGACGCGCCGGGCAGCGTGGTCGTCGACTGCACTCTCGGCCTCGGCGGCCACAGCGAGGCGCTGCTGACCCGCTTCCCCGAGGTCCGTCTGGTCGCCCTGGACCGTGACAAGGAGGCCCTGCGCCTGTCGGGGGAGCGTCTGGCCCCCTTCGGTGACCGCGCCACCCTGGTGCACGCCGTCTACGACGAGCTGCCCGGTGTACTCGAGCGCCTCGGCATCGCGCGCGTGCAGGGCGTCCTGTTCGACCTCGGCGTCTCCTCCATGCAACTCGACGAGGCCGACCGCGGCTTCGCCTACGCCCAGGACGCGCCCCTCGACATGCGCATGGACCAGACGACCGGCATCAGCGCCGCCGAGGTCCTCAACACCTACCCGGCCGGTGACCTGGTGCGCATCCTGTTCGCGTACGGCGAGGAGAAGCAGGCCAAGCGGATCGTCTCGGCCGTCGTCCGGGAGCGCGAGAAGGAGCCGTTCAGCAACAGTGCCCGGCTCGTCGAACTGATCCGTGACTCCCTGCCGCAGGCCGCCAAGCGCACCGGCGGCAACCCCGCCAAGCGCACCTTCCAGGCGCTGCGCATCGAGGTCAACGGCGAACTGGCCGTGCTGGAAAGGGCGATCCCGGCCGCGGTGCAGGCTCTCGCGGTCGGCGGCCGGATCGCCGTACTGTCGTACCACTCGCTCGAGGACCGCCTCGTCAAGCAGGTGTTCGCGGCCGGTGCCGCCACCACCGCGCCGCCCGGGCTGCCGGTCGTGCCCGAGCAGTACCAGCCCCGGCTCAAGCTGCTCACCCGCGGTGCCGAACTTCCCACCGAGGAAGAGGTCGCCGAGAACCGCCGGGCCGCGCCCGCGCGTCTTCGAGGAGCCCAGCGCATCAGGGAGTCCATTGAATGAGCGGCGTGAGCACGCTGGGTTTCCGGACCCACCGGAGGACACGTGAGTAGGAAGCCCGAGCTGAAGGGGCGGGCCGCCCGGCTCGCCCGGCTCTTCCCGGTCGGCCGGGCCAACCAGGCCGCCCGCACCCCTTTCGTCCTGCTGGTCGTCCTGCTGCTGGGCAGCGGCCTGATCGGCCTGCTGGTGCTGAACTCGGCGCTCAGCGAGGGCTCGTTCAAACTCGACGACCTGCAGAAGCAGACCAAGAGCCTCACCGACGAGGAACAGGCCCTGCAGCGGGACATCGACGCCTACTCCGCCCCCGACGCCCTCCAGCGCCGGGCCCGCGAACTCGGCATGGTCCCCGGCGGCGACCCGGCCTTCCTCGGTTCCGACGGCACCGTCAAGGGCGTCCCCAGCACCGCCGCGCTCCGCGCGACCAGCCAGCCGCCCGCCCCCGAGGCCATCGGTACGCCGTCCGCCGCCGGGCCGACGCCCGCCGCCTCCGCTCCGGTGACCGCACAGGCCTCCCCGCCGGTGACGACCCCGGCGCCGGGCCTCACGCCCGTGACGACCCCGACCACGACCCCCGGCAGGTGACGGACGTGCCAGACACTTCTGGAGAGAGGCAGGCGCCGCGCCGCCGCGTGCCCGGCCCCGCCGGGCCGCCCCGCCCCCGGGAGCCCCGGGGCGCGGTCCGGCGCGGGCCCGGCCCCGGCGCCCGCCCGGTCCGCCGCCCGGGCGCGCCCCGCACCGCGGCCCAGCGCCCGCTGCGGCTCGGCAGCCCCCGGCCCCGGCTGCGCATGGTCGGCTTCGCCCTGACCCTGGTGCTGCTGATCTTCGTCGGGCGGCTGCTCCAGGTACAGGCCGTCGACGCCAGCGCGTACGCCGCGAAGGCCGAGCAGAACCGGTACGTCGTGCACACCCTGGCCGCCGAGCGCGGCGGGATCACCGACCGCAACGGCGTGGCGCTGGCGATCAGCGAGGACGCCTACGACATCACCGCCGACCCCACGATGTTCACCAGCAAGCAGCTCAAGGTGAACGACGGCCCCGAGCAGGCCGCCGCGCTGCTCGCCCCGATCCTCGGCAGGGACCAGGCCGACCTCGTCAAGCTGCTGCGGCCCGGGAACCGGGAACTGCGCTACGTCCGGCTCGCCGCCCGGCAGACCCCGCAGGTCTGGAAGCAGATCAAGGACCTGAAGACCGCGCTCACCAACAAGGCCGAGACCGGCGGCGGCTCGGCCAACGTGCTCGCCGGTGTCTTCGCCGACCCCAGCAGCCAGCGGGTGTACCCGAACGGCGACCTGGCCGCCGGGATACTGGGCTGGGTCAACGCGGACGGCAAGGGCGGCGGCGGTGTCGAGCAGCAGCTCGACAAGGCGCTGACCGGCAAGGACGGCAAGATCCGCTATGCCCAGTCCGGTGGGCGTGAGGTGCCCACCGCGGGCTCCACGGAGACCCCGGCCGTGCCCGGCTCGGACGTGGAGCTGACCATCGACCGGGACATCCAGTGGGCGGCGCAGAACGCCATCACCGAGCAGGTCAAGAAGTCCCGGGCGGACCGCGGCTACGTGGTCGTCCAGGACACCAGGACCGGGCAGATCCTGGCGATGGCGAACTCGCCCGGCTTCGACCCGAACGACCTGTCGACGGCCGACGCCGCCGCCATGGGCAACGCGGCCCTCCAGGACGCCTACGAGCCCGGCTCCACCGCCAAGGTGATGTCGATGGCGGCCGTCCTGGAGGAGAACGCGGCCACCCCGCTCACCCACGTGGTGGTGCCCAACCGGCTGCACCGCGGCGACCGCCTCTTCAAGGACGACGTCGACCACGACACCTGGTACCTCACGCTCAACGGCGTGCTCGCCAAGTCCAGCAACATCGGCACCATCCTCGCCACCGGCCAGCTCGGCAGGACCCAGAAGCAGGCCAACCAGGTCCTCTACTCGTATCTGCGGAAGTTCGGCATCGGCGGCTACACCGGGCTCGGCTTCCCCGGCGAGACCCGGGGCATCCTGGCCGCCCCGGCCAAGTGGTCCACCTCGCAGCAGTACACGATCCCTTTCGGCCAGGGCTTCTCCATCAACGCCATGCAGGCGGCCTCCGTCTATTCGACCATCGCCAACGGCGGAGTCCGGGTGGAGCCGACCCTGGTGCGCGGCTCCAAGGGCGCCGACGGCCGCTTCGCGCCGGCCGCGCAGCCCAAGAAGACCCGCGTGGTCAGTGCGAAGACGGCCGGCACGCTCGCCCAGATGCTGGAGTCCGTCGTGGACGACGAACAGGGCACCGGCGCCAAGGCGGCCATCCCCGGCTACAACGTCGCGGGTAAGACCGGGACCGCCAACCGAGTGGATCCGGCCACCGGCAGATACCACGGCTACACCTCCTCGTTCGCCGGCTTCGCGCCCGCGGACAAGCCCCGCATCACCGTCTACTGCGCCATCCAGAACGCCACCGCCGGCAGCTACTTCGGCGGCCAGATCTGCGGCCCGATCTACAAGCAGGTGATGGAGTTCGCCCTCAAGACCCTGCAGATCCCGCCGACCGGCGCCAAGGCGGCGAAGCTGCCCGTCGACTACAAGCCCTGAATCAGCGCCTCAGCTTTTCGGAAAGACCACCAGGAACGAGCCCGTGACAACGATCACCCCCGATCCCGGGAACCACCGGGCCCCAGAGCCCTCACTTCGCTCCGGAGCGGGTGCGCCCGGTACGCTCACCGCCGTGCCACACGCTGATCAGTCCCAAACCACCCAGAAGGGCGCTTCCGTGACATATCCGGGGCCGCCCAGGCCGGTTCAGGTCTCCGCAAAACCCCTCGCGGAGCTCGCCGATCAGCTGGGCGCCGCCGTCCCGGACACCGCGGACACAGTGGAGGTCACGGGCATCACCCATGACTCGCGCGCCGTCCGCCCCGGCGACGTGTACGCCGCCCTGCCCGGCGCCCGGCTGCACGGCGCCGACTTCGTCGCCCAGGCCGCCGGTCTCGGCGCGGTCGCCGTGCTGACCGACCCGACGGGCGCCGAACGCGCCGCCGCGACCGGCCTGCCGGTCCTGGTCGCCGACGACCCGCGCGCGCGGATGGGCGAACTCGCCGCCACCATCTACGGGCACCCCGGCCGCGACCTGCTCCAGATCGGCATCACCGGCACCTCCGGCAAGACCACCACGGCCTACCTGGTCGAGGGCGGTCTGAGGAGCACCCGCAGCACCGGACTCATCGGTACCGTCGAGATGCGCATCGGCGACGAGCGCATCAAGTCGGAGCGCACCACCCCCGAGGCCACCGACCTGCAGGCCCTGTTCGCCGTCATGCGCGAACGCGGCGTCGAGGCGGTCGCCATGGAGGTCTCCAGCCACGCCCTGGTCCTCGGCCGGGTCGACGGCTGTGTCTTCGACATCGCCGTCTTCACCAACCTCAGCCCGGAACACATGGAGTTCCACTCCGACATGGAGGACTACTACCGGGCCAAGGCGCAGCTCTTCACCCCGAGGCGCAGCAAACGGGGCGTGGTCAACGTCGACGACGAGTACGGCCGCAGACTCGCCCGCGAGGCCGGCGTCCCGGTCGTCACCTACTCCGCCGAGGGCCACCCCGACGCCGACTGGCGGGCCGCGGACGTCCACATCGGCCCGATGGACTCGACGTTCACCGTCCTTGGACCCGACGGCGTCGAGGTCACCGCCAAGTCGCCGCTGCCGGGCCCCTTCAACGTGGCCAACACGCTCGCCGCGATCGTCGCCCTGGCCGCCGCGGGCCTCGACCCGCAGACCGCCGCCGACGGCATCGCCGCCGTCCCGGGCGTCCCGGGCCGCCTGGAGCGGGTGGACGCCGGACAGGCCTATCTCGCCGTCGTCGACTACGCGCACAAGACGGACGCCGTCGAATCGGTCCTCAAGGCGCTGCGCAAGGTCACCAAGGGCAGGCTGCACATCGTCCTCGGCTGCGGCGGCGACCGCGACACGACCAAGCGGGCCCCGATGGGCGCCGCGGCGGCCCGGCTCGCCGACACGGCCGTACTGACGTCGGACAACCCCCGCTCCGAGGACCCGCTCGCCATCCTCGCGACCATGCTGGAGGGGGCCGCCACCGTGCCCGCCCACGAGCGCGGTGAGGTGCTCCTCTTCGAGGAACGGGCCGCCGCGATCGCCGCGGCCGTGGCCCGCGCCCACCCCGGCGACACCGTGCTGGTCGCCGGCAAGGGCCACGAGCAGGGCCAGGACATCGCCGGCGTGATCCGTCCCTTCGACGACCGCCAGGTGCTTCGCGAAGCTATCCAGAAGACCCAGGGATGAACTTGTGATCGCCCTCTCCCTCGCCGAGATCGCTGCAGTCGTCGGCGGGCAGACGCACGACATACCGGATCCGTCCGTCCAGGTCACCGGGGAGGTCGTCCGGGACTCCCGCGAGGCGGGCCCCGGCAGCCTGTTCGCCGCCTTCGTGGGCGAGCGTGTGGACGGCCACGACTTCGCCGCCCAGGTCGTCGCACAGGGCGCGGTCGCCGTACTGGCGTCGCGCCCCGTCGGCGTGCCCGCGATCGTCGTGGACGACGTCCAGACCGCCCTCGGCGCCCTCGCCCGCCATGTCGTACGGCGGCTCGGCGCGACCCTGGTGGCTCTCACCGGCTCGGCCGGCAAGACCAGCACCAAGGACCTCATCGCCCAGGTGCTGCGCACCAAGGCACCGACCGTGTTCACGCCGGGCTCGCTCAACAACGAGATCGGGCTGCCGCTGACCGCCCTGTCCGCCACCGAGGAGACGAAGTTCCTGGTGCTGGAGATGGGCGCCAGAGGCATCGGCCACATCCGCTACCTCGCGGACCTGACGCCCCCGAGGATCGGGCTCGTCCTGAACGTCGGCACCGCCCACATCGGCGAGTTCGGCGGCCGTGAGCAGATCGCCCAGGCGAAGGGCGAGTTGGTGGAGGCCCTGCCGCCGGCCGAGGAGGGCGGCACCGCGATCCTCAACGCGGACGACCCCCTGGTGCGGGCCATGGCATCCCGTACCAAGGCGAAGGTGGTCCTTTTCGGAGAGTCGGCCGAAGCGGACGTACGCGCCGAGAACGTACGACTCACGGACACGGGACAGCCCGCGTTCAGCCTTCACACACCCTCCGGTGCAAGCGATGTGACCATGCGCCTGTACGGTGAGCACCACGTGTCGAACGCGCTCGCCGCGGCCGCCGTCGCCCATGAGCTGGGCATGTCCGCGGAAGAGATCGCCACCGCGCTCTCCGAGGCTGGCTCCCTCTCCCGCTGGCGTATGGAGGTCACCGAGCGCCCGGACGGCGTGACCATCGTCAACGACGCCTACAACGCCAACCCCGAGTCCATGCGAGCCGCGCTGCGCGCGCTCGCGGCCATGGGCACAGCCTCACAGGCAAAGGGGGGACGCACGTGGGCGGTGCTCGGCAAGATGGCCGAGCTCGGGGACGAGGCGCTCGCCGAGCACGACGCGGTCGGACGGCTCGCCGTCCGGCTCAATGTCGGCAAGCTCGTCGCGGTCGGGGGAGTAGAAGCCTCCTGGCTGCAACTGGGCGCATATAACGAGGGTTCGTGGGGTGAGGAGTCGGTGCACGTGTCCGACGCACAGGCGGCGGTCGACCTGTTGCGCAGCGAGTTGCGCCCGGGGGACGTCGTCCTCGTGAAGGCGTCACGGTCGGTGGGCCTGGAGAGCGTTGCCCAGGCGCTCCTCCAGAGCGGTACCGAGGGTGTTGATGCCCGATGATGAAGCAGATCCTGTTCTCGGGTGTCATCGGTCTCTTCCTGACGCTGATCGGCACTCCGCTGCTGATCAAGCTCCTCGCGCGCAAGGGCTACGGCCAGTACATCCGTGACGACGGCCCGCGCGAGCACGCCAGCAAGCGCGGTACGCCGACGATGGGCGGTATCGCCTTCATCCTGTCGACGGTCGCCGCCTACTTCCTGTCCAAGGTGATCACCGGCTACACCCCGACCTACTCGGGTCTGCTGGTGCTCGGCCTGATGTGCGGGATGGGCCTGGTCGGCTTCCTGGACGACTACATCAAGATCGTCAAGCGGCGTTCGCTGGGCCTTCGGGCCAAGGCGAAGATGGCCGGCCAGCTGATCGTCGGCATCGGATTCGCGGTACTGTCACTGCAGTTCGCCGACGCCCGCGGCAACACTCCGGCCTCCACCAAGCTGTCGTTCATCACGGACTTCGGCTGGTCCATCGGCCCGGTGCTGTTCGTGGTCTGGGCGCTGTTCATGATCCTGGCGATGTCGAACGGCGTGAACCTGACCGACGGTCTGGACGGTCTGGCCACCGGCGCCTCCGTGCTCGTCTTCGGCGCCTACACCTTTATCGGCGTCTGGCAGTTCCAGGAGTCCTGCGCCAACGCGCAGACGCTCACCAACCCGGCGGCCTGCTACGAGGTCCGCGATCCGCTCGACCTCGCGGTCATCGCCTCCGCGCTGATGGGTTCCTGCCTCGGCTTCCTGTGGTGGAACACCTCGCCGGCCAAGATCTTCATGGGCGACACCGGTTCGCTCGCGCTCGGCGGTGTCCTCACGGGTCTGGCGATCCTCTCCCGGACCGAGCTGCTCGTGGCCATCATGGGCGGTCTGTTCGTCCTCATCACCATGTCGGTCGTCATCCAGGTCGGCTCCTTCCGGCTCACCGGCAGGCGCGTCTTCCGGATGGCGCCCCTCCAGCACCACTTCGAACTCAAGGGCTGGTCCGAAGTCCTCGTGGTGGTCCGCTTCTGGATCATCCAGGGCATCTGTGTGATTGTCGGACTCGGGCTCTTCTATGCAGGATGGGCAGCGGACAAGTGACCGACTGGCAGGGCAAGCACGTCACCGTCGCCGGGCTCGGCGTCTCAGGTGTCCCGGCGGCCCGGGTGCTGCACGCGCGCGGGGCGATCGTCACGGTCGTCAACGACGGCGACGACGCACGCGCGCGTGAACAGGCCGCCGAACTGGAGGCCCTGGGCGTCACGGTACGGCTCGGTGACGGCGCCACCCTGCCCGAGGGCACCGAGCTGATCGTCACCGCGCCCGGCTGGAAGCCGGACAAGCCGCTGTTCACGGCGGCCCGCGCGGCCGGCATCGAGATCTGGGGCGACGTCGAACTCGCCTGGCGGCTCCGGGGCCCCGGGGCCGCCCCCTGGCTGGCCGTCACCGGGACCAACGGCAAGACCTCCACCGTGCAGATGCTGGCGTCCGTCCTGAAGGCCGCCGGCCTGCGCACGGCCGCTGTCGGCAACATCGGCGTCTCGCTGCTCGACGCGGTCCTCGGCGACGAGGAGTACGACGTCCTGGCGGTCGAGCTGTCCAGCTACCAGCTGCACTGGGCGCCTTCGCTGCGCGCCCACTCGGCGGCCGTGCTCAACCTCGCCCCCGACCACCTCGACTGGCACGGCTCCATGGAGGCGTACGCCGCCGACAAGGGCCGTATCTACGAGGGCAACCGGGTCGCGTGCGTCTACAACGTCGCCGACAAGCTCACCGAGGAACTGGTACGGGGGGCCGACGTCGAGGAGGGCTGCCGGGCCGTGGGCTTCACCCTCGGCACCCCCGGGCCGTCCCAACTCGGCGTCGTGGACGGCATCCTGGTGGACCGCGCCTTCGTCGAGAACCGGCAGAAGAACGCCCAGGAGCTCGCCGAGGTCTCCGACGTCAACCCGCCGGTCCCGCACAACATCGCCAACGCCCTTGCCGCGGCGGCCCTCGCGCGCGCCTTCGGGGTGCCCGCCACGGCCGTACGGGACGGGCTGCGCAACTTCACCCCGGACGCCCACCGCATCGCGTACGTGGCCGACGTGGACGGGGTCGCCTACATCGACGACTCCAAGGCGACCAACACGCACGCGGCGGAAGCCTCGTTGGCGTCATATGAGTCGATCGTATGGATTGCGGGCGGTCTGGCGAAGGGCGCGACCTTCGACGAACTGGTCGCCAGGTCTGCGAAGCGGCTCCGCGGGGTGGTGCTGATCGGCGCCGATCGCGCCCTCATCCGGGAGGCCCTCGCGCGACACGCGCCGGAAGTACCCGTCGTCGACCTCGACCGGACCGACACTGGGGCGATGCTCGCGGCGGTCCAGGAGGCGCGGCGACTGGCGGTCGAGGGCGACACCGTGCTCCTCGCTCCCGCCTGTGCCTCCATGGACATGTTCGCCAACTACAACAAGCGCGGTGACGCGTTCGCTCAGGCTGTTCGCGAACTCGGCGCCTGACCCGGCCGCCAGCCGGGCGACCTTGGGAGGGACGCGTGGGACGGTCGACGTTCAGCGGAGGCGTTGATGCCCGGTAGCCGCACCGGCCGCCCGCCCGTACAGCGAGCGGTCCGCAGGCCCGCCGCTCCCCGCACGGCGCGCGACAATCCGCTGCGGCGGCTCCACACGCGTCTGCACCGGGCCTGGGACCGGCCGCTGACGGCGTACTACCTGATCCTCGGCGGCAGCCTGCTGATCATCGTGCTGGGTCTGGTGATGGTCTACTCGGCCTCCCAGATCACCGCGCTGCAGATGTCGCTGCCGGGTTCGTTCTTCTTCCGCAAACAGTTCCTGGCCGCCTGCATCGGGGGCGTGCTGCTGTTCCTGGCGTCCCGCATGCCGGTGAAACTGCACCGTGCGCTCGCCTACCCGATCCTCGCCGGCGCCGTCTTCCTGATGGCTCTGGTGCAGGTCCCCGGGATAGGGATGTCGGTCAACGGCAACCAGAACTGGATCTCCCTGGGCGGCTCCTTCCAGATCCAGCCCAGTGAGTTCGGCAAGCTCGCCCTGGTGCTGTGGGGCGCCGACCTGATGGCGCGCAAACAGGAGAAGCGGCTGCTGACCCAGTGGAAGCACATGCTGGTGCCGCTGGTCCCGGTCAGCTTCCTGCTGCTCGGTCTGATCATGCTCGGCGGCGACATGGGTACGGCGATCATCCTGACCGCGATCCTGTTCGGCCTGCTGTGGCTGGCGGGGGCGCCGACCCGGTTGTTCGCCGGGGTGCTGTCGATCGCCGGCGTGCTCGGTGTGATCCTCATCAAGACCAGCCCCAACCGGATGGCCCGGCTCGCCTGCATCGGTGCCACCGAGCCCAAGACCGGCGTCGCCGACTGCTGGCAGGCGGTTCATGGCATCTACGCCCTGGCCTCCGGCGGCCTCTTCGGATCCGGGCTCGGTGCCAGCGTGGAGAAATGGGGCCAACTACCCGAAGCCCACACCGACTTCATCTTCGCCGTCACCGGTGAGGAACTGGGCCTGGCGGGGACGCTGTCGGTACTGGCCCTCTTCGCGGCTCTAGGCTATGCGGGTATCCGCGTGGCCGGACGCACGGAGGACCCCTTCGTGAGGTATGCCGCGGGAGGTGTGACCACCTGGATCACCGCACAGGCGGTGATCAACATCGGTGCGGTGCTCGGTCTGCTGCCGATCGCCGGCGTCCCCCTTCCGCTGTTCTCCTACGGAGGCTCCGCCCTGCTGCCGACCATGTTCGCCATCGGGCTGCTGATCGCCTTCGCGCGCGACGAGCCCGCTGCGCGGGCGGCGCTTGCGCGGCGGCAGCCTCGCTTTGGTAGAAAGCGGGGGGCCGGGAGTCCTGCGGGGCCTCGGAGATGGAACACGATGCGACGGCGCGCCTCGGTGGCGCGCCCGTCCGGAGAGCGGTGAATTTCGGTGCATGTCGTACTCGCTGGTGGGGGGACCGCCGGCCACATCGAGCCCGCGCTCGCCCTCGCGGACGCCCTGCGCAGGCAGGACCCCACCGTGGGGATCACGGCCCTGGGCACGGAGCGCGGTCTGGAGACCAGGCTGGTGCCCGAGCGCGGCTACGAGCTCGCCCTGATCCCGGCGGTGCCGCTGCCCCGCAAGCCCACCCCTGAACTGATCACCGTGCCGGGCCGGCTGCGCGGCACCATCAAGGCGGCCGAGCAGATCCTGGAGCGCACCAAGGCGGACTGCGTCGTCGGCTTCGGCGGCTATGTCGCCCTGCCCGCCTACCTCGCCGCCAAGCGGCTCGGTGTGCCGATCGTGATCCACGAGGCCAACGCCCGTCCCGGCCTCGCCAACAAGATCGGCTCCCGGTACGCCGCCCGGGTCGCGGTCTCCACCCCGGACAGCAAGCTGCGCGACGCCCGCTACATCGGCATCCCGCTGCGCCGCTCGATCTCCGTGCTGGACCGCGCGGCCGCCCGCCCGGAGGGCCGTCACCGCTTCGGCCTCGACCCCAACCTGCCCACCCTGCTGGTCTCCGGCGGCTCCCAGGGTGCCCGCCGCCTCAATGAGGTCACCCAGCAGGTGGCGCCCTGGCTCCAGCAGGCGGGCATCCAGATCCTGCACGCGGTCGGCCCGAAGAACGAACTGCCGCAGGTACACCAGATGCCGGGGATGCCGCCGTATGTCCCGGTAAGTTACCTGGACCGGATGGACCTCGCGTACGCGGCGGCCGACATGATGCTCTGCCGCGCGGGTGCGATGACCGTCGCCGAACTCTCCGCCGTCGGACTCCCGGCCGCCTACGTCCCGCTGCCCATCGGCAACGGCGAACAGCGGCTGAACGCCCAGCCGGTGGTCAAGGCCGGCGGCGGCCTGCTGGTCGACGACGCGGAACTCACCCCGGAGTGGGTGCAGCAGAACGTCCTGCCCGTGCTCGCCGATCCGCACCGGCTGTACGAAATGTCCCGCGCGGCAAGCGAGTTCGGCCGCCGGGACGCCGACGACCTGCTCGTCGGGATGGTGTACGAGGCGATCGCCGCCGGCCGTTAGGCGGTACGACGAAAGGCAAGTGAGCAGCGTGGCCGGACCGACCACCGCCGAGCGCGGTCAACGCCAGCAGGAGTCGTCCGGCCCGCGGCCCGCCCGGCGGTGGGGAAACCGCCGCTTTCGTATGATCGTCATTCTGGCCCTGGGGGTTGTGCTCCTGGGCTCCGGCTCCGTCTGGCTGCTGTACGGCTCCCCGTGGCTGCGCGTGCGGCACGTCTCCGTCTCCGGGACGGCCGTTCTCACGCCCGAGGAGGTGCGGGAGGCGGCCGGCGTTCCGGTCGGGGCGCCGCTCGTCTCGGTCGACACGGACGCCGTCGAGGCCCGACTGCGCCGGAAACTGCCCCGCATTGACGAGATCGACGTCGTCCGTTCCTGGCCCCGTGGAATCGGGCTGAAAGTGACCGAGCGTACGCCCGTCCTGCTCATCGAAAAGGGCGGAAAGTTCACCGAAGTGGACAAGAAAGGCGTACGGTTCGCGACGGTTTCGCAGGCACCGAAAGGTGCTCCGGCGCTGGAATTGAGTCTGTCCCGGTCCGGTTCGGCCACCGCGAGCCTGCGCCGCTTCGGCACCGGCCGGCTGGTGCGGGAAGCGGTGGAGGTCGCGGGTGACATTCCGGCCGCCGTCCGCCGGGACACCCGGACCCTCAAGGTCCGTTCCTACGACGACATCACGCTGGAGTTGAGCGGCGGCCGCACGGTCGAGTGGGGCAGCGCCGAGAACGGCGCCGCCAAGGCGCGCACGCTCACCGCCCTCATGAAAGCCGCCTCCGGCGCGCGGTACTTCGACGTAAGTGTTCCCACCGCCCCTGCGTCAGCGGCGAGTTGACGCACATCAGCGCAGGCCAGCACCCTGGTTGGGCACTGCTACGGCTGATCACATAGGGTGAAAAGAAAAACGGGAGGTTCGGCGTGTTCGTTGAACGGGCGCCACTTGTCGACTTAGTGTCCTGTTCAGAAGACTTCAAGGAACGGACACACTGGTAACCCTAAACTTCAACGTTAGGGTTCGGGTCGGCGCTACGGACCGTCCCAATCGGCATCTGCCGTCCCGCGCGGGCATCGCATGGCGACGGCAACGTAATTCGAGGCGAGAGGCCTTCGACGTGGCAGCACCGCAGAACTACCTCGCAGTCATCAAGGTCATCGGTGTCGGCGGCGGTGGTGTCAATGCCATCAACCGGATGATCGAGGTCGGTCTCAAGGGCGTCGAGTTCATCGCCATCAACACCGACGCTCAGGCGCTGTTGATGAGCGACGCCGACGTCAAGCTCGACGTCGGCCGTGAACTCACCCGTGGACTCGGCGCCGGCGCCAACCCGGCCGTCGGCCGCAAGGCCGCCGAGGACCACCGCGAGGAGATCGAGGAGGTCCTCAAGGGGGCCGACATGGTCTTCGTGACGGCCGGCGAAGGCGGCGGCACCGGCACCGGCGGCGCCCCCGTCGTGGCCAACATCGCCCGCTCGCTGGGCGCGCTCACCATCGGCGTGGTCACCCGCCCCTTCACCTTCGAGGGCCGGCGCCGCGCCAACCAGGCCGAGGACGGCATCGCGGAACTCCGCGAGGAGGTCGACACCCTCATCGTCATCCCGAACGACCGGCTGCTCTCCATCTCGGACCGCCAGGTCTCGGTCCTCGACGCGTTCAAGTCGGCCGACCAGGTCCTGCTCTCCGGCGTCCAGGGCATCACCGACCTCATCACCACGCCCGGCCTGATCAACCTCGACTTCGCCGACGTCAAGTCCGTCATGTCCGAGGCCGGCTCGGCGCTCATGGGCATCGGTTCGGCCCGCGGCGACGACCGTGCGGTGGCCGCCGCCGAGATGGCGATCTCCTCGCCGCTCCTGGAGGCCTCCATCGACGGCGCCCGGGGCGTGCTGCTCTCCATCTCCGGCGGTTCCGACCTCGGCCTGTTCGAGATCAACGAGGCCGCCCAGCTGGTCAGCGAGGCCGCCCACCCCGAGGCCAACATCATCTTCGGCGCGGTCATCGACGACGCCCTCGGCGACGAGGTCCGGGTGACGGTCATCGCGGCCGGCTTCGACGGGGGCCAGCCCCCGGCCCGCCGGGACAACGTGCTGGGCTCGTCCTCGGCCTCGGCCTCGGCCCGCCGCGAGGAGCCCGCTCCGGTCCGGCAGCCCGAGTCCCGCCCGTCCTTCGGCTCGCTCGGCAGCGTGACCCCGAAGGAGGAGCCGGAGCCGGCGCCCGAGCCGGTGGCCGACATCCCGGTCGCCCCGCCGGTCCCGCCGTCGCGTTCCTACACGGACAGCGCGGCCGAGGAACTGGACGTACCGGACTTCCTCAAGTGATCCTTCTGACGTGATAGGACAGCGCGAAACCGTGAACGGCGCGCACTTCGGCTTCACCGACAGGTGGGGCGGGGTGAGCGCCGTTCCGTACGAGCAGCTCAACCTGGGCGGGGCGGTCGGTGACGACCCCGCCGTGGTACGGACCAACCGTGAGCTGGCCGCCAGGTCGCTGGGCCTGGACCCCGGCCGGGTGGTCTGGATGAACCAGGTGCACGGCAACGACGTGGCCGAGGTCGAAGGGCCGTGGACCACCGGGCCCACCCCCGAGGTGGACGGACTGGTGACCGCGACGCGGGGGCTCGCCCTCGCCGTGCTGACCGCAGACTGCGTGCCGGTCCTGCTGGCCGACCCGGTGGCCAAAGTGGTCGCCGCCGCCCACGCCGGACGGCCGGGCATGGTGAAGGGGATCGTGCCGGCCGCGATCGGCGCCATGGTCTCGCTCGGCGCCGAACCGGCCCGGATCGTCGCCCGCACCGGACCCGCCGTCTGCGGACGGTGCTACGAGGTGCCGGAGGCGATGCGGGCCGAAGTGGCCGCCGTCGAGCCGGCGGCGCACGCCGAGACCAGCTGGGGCACCCCCGCGGTCGACGTGAGCGCCGGCGTGCACGCGCAGCTCGCGCGCGCCGGGGTGCTCGACCGGGCGCAGTCGCCGGTGTGCACGCGGGAGTCGGATGATCACTTCTCGTACCGTCGGGACCGTACCACCGGGCGGCTCGCGGGCTATGTATGGCTGGACTGATGGGGCATGACGGACCGTAGGACCGAACTCGCCGCGAACCTGGCGAAAGTGGAGGAGCGCATCGGCGCCGCCTGTGCGGCGGCCGGGCGCAAGCGGGCCGAGGTGACCCTGATCGTGGTCACCAAGACCTACCCGGCGAGCGATGTGCGGATCCTGTCGGGGCTCGGCGTGCGCCATGTCGCCGAGAACCGGGACCAGGACGCCGCCCCCAAGGCCGCCGAATGCGCGGATCTGCCCCTCGCCTGGCACTTTGTCGGTCAATTGCAGACCAATAAAGTGCGGTCCGTGGTGGGTTACGCGGATCTCGTGCAGTCCGTCGACCGTTCCAGGCTCGTCGAGGCGCTGTCGAGGGAGGCGGTGCGGGCCGGGCGCGAGGTGGGGTGCCTCCTTCAGGTCGCGCTGGACGCGGGCGCGAGCGGAAGGGGGGAGCGCGGCGGCGTGGCACCGGGCGGAATCGAAGAGTTGGCCGACCAGGTCGCCGGATCGCCGGGTCTGCGGCTCGGCGGCCTGATGACCGTCGCTCCGCTCTCCGGGGAGTACGCGGGGCGTCAACGGGCGGCGTTCGAGCGGTTGATGGATTTGTCGACCGACCTGCGCCGAGCCCATCCGGCTGCGAACATGGTCTCCGCAGGGATGAGTGCGGACCTGGAGGAAGCCGTGGCCGCCGGGGCGACACATGTGCGCGTCGGCACTGCGGTACTCGGCGTCCGCCCCGGGCTCGGGTAACGTCGCCAAGAAGTCGGACCACAGCAGAAAATATGGTCAATGTGGCCCAATATGGGCACAACGGCCACGTGGATCGCGGGACTTGGCAGTCGTCACCGATCCACCACAGAGCGGAGGACTCAGAGCATGGCCGGCGCGATGCGCAAGATGGCGGTCTACCTCGGCCTCGTGGAGGACGATGGGTACGACGGCCGCGGATTCGACCCTGACGACGACTTCGAGCCCGAACTGGACCCGGAGCCCGAACGGGACCATCGACGGCATGAGCCGTCACACCAGTCCCACGGAGCACACCAGTCCCAAAGGGACGATTCGGTGCGAGTGGTGCAACCGCCGGCGCCGCGTGAGCCGGTGTCGCATTCCGCGTCGCTGCCCGTGGAATCGGGTCGCCCGGCGCGTATCGCCCCCGTGGCGTCCATCACACAAGAACGCGCGAGCCTGGAGAAGAACGCACCGGTGATCATGCCCAAGGTCGTGTCGGAACGAGAGCCGTACCGGATCACCACACTCCACCCCCGGACCTACAACGAGGCCCGTACCATCGGGGAACACTTCCGTGAGGGCACCCCGGTGATCATGAATCTGACTGAGATGGATGACACAGACGCGAAGCGACTTGTCGACTTTGCGGCCGGTTTGGTGTTTGGTCTTCACGGCAGCATCGAGCGGGTGACGCAGAAGGTGTTCCTGTTGTCGCCTGCTAACGTCGATGTCACGGCGGAGGACAAGGCCCGCATCGCAGAGGGCGGGTTCTTCAACCAGAGCTGAGACACCACACCGGTAGGAAGATGGAACAGGGGAGAGGGAAGCACGGATCATGAGCGTGTTCCTTGATGTGATCTACATCGCGCTGATGTGCTTCCTCATCGTGCTGATCTTCCGGTTGGTCATGGACTACGTGTTCCAGTTCGCCCGCTCATGGCAACCAGGCAAGGCGATGGTGGTCGTACTTGAGGCCACTTACACTGTCACCGATCCACCGCTCAAGCTTCTGCGGCGGTTCATCCCGCCGCTGCGTCTCGGGGGCGTGGCGCTCGACCTGTCCTTCTTCGTACTGATGATCATCGTCTACATCCTGATCGCGATCGTTGGTCGGCTGTGATGAGCGATGTGACCTACCGTCTTGCCGATGCCGACGACTACGTTGAGGTGAAGAGATGCCGTTGACCCCCGAGGACGTGCGGAACAAGCAGTTCACGACCGTCCGCCTCCGAGAAGGCTATGACGAGGACGAGGTCGATGCCTTCCTCGATGAGGTCGAAGCCGAACTGACGCGCCTGCTCCGCGAGAACGAGGACCTGCGCGCCAAACTGGCCGCGGCCACGCGCGCGGCTGCCCAGAACCAGCAGAACATGCGCAAGCCTCCGGAGCCGCAGGACCAGCAGGGCGGCATGCCCCAGGGCGGTATGCCCCAGCAGGGCGGCATGCCGCAGCAGGGTGGCATGCCCCAGCAGGGCATGCGAGGTCCCGGCGCTCCGGTGCCCGCCGGCATATCGGGCCCGCCGCAGCAGCAGATGGGTGGCCCCATGGGCGGTCCCCCGCAGCTGCCGAGCGGCGCCCCGCAGCTGCCGGCCGGTCCCAGTGGCCAGGGCGGTCCGCAGGGTCCTGGTCCGATGGGTCAGGGTCCGATGGGTCAGGGCCCCATGGGCCAGGGCGGCCCGATGGGTCAGGGTCCGATGGGTCAGGGCCCCATGGGCCAGGGTGGTCCGATGGGCCAGGGTGGTCCGATGGGCCAGGGTCCGATGGGCCAGGGCATGGGCCAGGGCCCGATGGGCGGCCAGCCCCCCATGCAGCAGCAGATGGGCGGCCCGATGGGCGGCCCCATGGGCGGTCCGATGGGCGGCCCCGGTCAGGGCCCTGGTGGCGACAGCGCCGCCCGCGTCCTCTCGCTGGCCCAGCAGACCGCCGACCAGGCGATCGCCGAGGCCCGCTCCGAGGCCAACAAGATCGTCGGCGAGGCCCGCAGCCGCGCCGAGGGTCTGGAGCGTGACGCCCGTGCCAAGGCGGACGCGCTGGAGCGGGACGCGCAGGAGAAGCACCGCGTCGCCATGGGCTCCCTGGAGTCCGCGCGCGCCACGCTGGAGCGCAAGGTCGAGGACCTGCGAGGCTTCGAGCGTGAGTACCGCACGCGTCTGAAGTCGTACCTGGAGTCGCAGCTGCGTCAGCTGGAGACCCAGGCCGACGACTCGCTGGCGCCGCCGCGTACCCCCGCCACGGCTTCCCTGCCGCCGTCCCCGGCGCCCTCCATGGCCCCGGCCGGCGCGAGCGCCCCGTCCTACGGCGGCCAGCCCATGGGCGGCCCGTCTGCCGCTCCGCCGTCCTACGGCGGCCAGCAGCAGATGACGCCGGCGATGACCCAGCCGATGGCACCGGTACGCCCGCAGGGCCCCTCTCCGATGGGCCAGGCGCCGTCCCCGATGCGCGGCTTCCTCATCGACGAGGACGACAACTGACGGCGGGCGCGTAGCGCGTCGCAGTCGTCGGCAGAGCATGACAGGGCGGGCCCCGGATCTCGATCCGGGGCCCGCCCTGTTTATGCGCGTTGCACGTCCCGGCACGGGGCCGGCGTCGAGGGGCGCGGGGAACCGCGCACGGTGGTGTGGCGGGCCGTGGCCATGAGGAGGGGCCCGTCCTCCCCCTGGTGGGAAGAACGGGCCCCTCCTGGCCGAGACCGGCGCCTACGCCTTCCGCAGGCGGAACGTCAGCGACAACCCCTCGTCGGTGAAGGGCGCCCCGTAGCCGTCCTCACCTTCGCCCTGCGCGAAGTCCGTCGCCAGCACCTCGTCCGCGATCAGCTCGGCATGCTCCGCCAGCGCCGCGATCACCGCCGGGTCGGTCGACACCCACCGCAGCGCGATCCGGTCGGCCACGTCGAGCCCGCTGTTCTTGCGCGCCTCCTGGATCAGCCGGATAGCGTCCCGGGCGAGCCCCGCCTGGCGCAGCTCCTCCGTGATCTCCAGGTCGAGCGCGACGGTCGCACCGGAGTCCGACGCCACCGACCAGCCCTCACGAGGCGTCTCCGTGATGATCACCTCGTCCGGTGCCAGCGTCACGGTCTCGCCGCCGACCTCCACCGACGCCGTGCCCTCGCGCAGCGCCAGCGACAGCGCGGCCGCGTCCGCCGCGGCGACCGCCTTCGCCACGTCCTGCACCCGCTTGCCGAACCGCTTGCCCAGCGCCCGGAAATTGGCCTTGGCGGTGGTGTCCACCAGGGAGCCGCCCACCTCGGACAGCGACGCCAGCGAGGAGACGTTCAGTTCGTCGGTGATCTGCGTGTGCAGCTCCGGGGCGAGCGCGTCGAAGCCGACCGCGGCGACCAGCGCCCGGGACAGCGGCTGACGGGTCTTGACGCCCGACTCCGCGCGCGTGGCCCGGCCGAGCTCCACGAGCCGTCGTACCAGAAGCATCTGCCGGGACAGCTCCGGGTCGATCGCGGACAGGTCCGCCTCCGGCCAGGAGGTCAGGTGTACCGACTCCGGTGCGCCTGGGGTGACCGGCACCACCAGGTCCTGCCAGACCCGCTCGGTGATGAACGGGGTCAGCGGGGCCATCAGCCTGGTGACGGTCTCCACCACCTCGTGCAGCGTGCGCAGCGCGGCCTTGTCGCCCTGCCAGAAGCGGCGGCGCGAGCGGCGGACGTACCAGTTGGACAGGTCGTCGACGAACGCGGACAGCAGCTTGCCGGCGCGCTGGGTGTCGTACGCCTCCAGCGCCTGGGTCACCTGGTCGGTGAGCGCGTGCAGCTCGGACAGCAGCCAGCGGTCGAGCAGCGGGCGGTCGGCCGGAGCCGGGTCCGCCGCGCTCGGCGCCCAGTTCGACGTGCGGGCGTACAGCGCCTGGAAGGCGACCGTGTTCCAGTACGTCAGGAGGGTCTTGCGCACGACCTCCTGGATGGTGCCGTGGCCGACCCGGCGGGCCGCCCACGGGGATCCGCCGGCGGCCATGAACCAGCGCACCGCGTCCGCGCCGTGCCGGTCCATGAGCGGGATCGGCTGCAGGATGTTGCCCAGGTGCTTGGACATCTTGCGGCCGTCCTCGGCGAGGATGTGGCCGAGGCACACCACGTTCTCGTACGACGACTTGTCGAAGACCAGCGTGCCGACCGCCATGAGGGTGTAGAACCACCCTCGCGTCTGGTCGATCGCCTCGGAGATGAACTGGGCGGGGTAGCGGCTCTCGAACAGCTCCTTGTTCTTGTACGGGTAGCCCCACTGCGCGAACGGCATCGAGCCCGAGTCGTACCAGGCGTCGATGACCTCCGGCACGCGCGTGGCCGTCTTCGCGCACTGCGGGCAGGCGAAGGTGACCTCGTCGATGAACGGGCGGTGCGGGTCCAGGCCCGACTGGTCGGTGCCGGTCAGCTCGGTGAGCTCCGCGCGGGAACCGACCACGGTGAGGTGGTCGTCCTCGCAGCGCCAGATCGGCAGCGGGGTGCCCCAGTAGCGGTTGCGGGACAGCGCCCAGTCGATGTTGTTGTTCAGCCAGTCCCCGTAGCGGCCGTGCTTGACGGTCTCCGGGAACCAGTTCGTCTTCTCGTTCTCCTGGAGGAGCCGGTCCTTGATCTCCGTGGTGCGGATGTACCAGGACGGCTGCGCGTAGTAGAGCAGCGCGGTGTGACAGCGCCAGCAGTGCGGGTAGCTGTGCTCGTACGGCAGGTGCTTGAAGAGGAGGCCGCGCTGCGCCAGGTCCTCGGTGAGGCGTTCGTCGGCCTTCTTGAAGAAGACGCCGCCGACCAGCGGGACGTCCTCCTCGAAGGTGCCGTCCGGGCGGACCGGGTTCACCACCGGCAGGCCGTAGGCGCGGCAGACCTTGAGGTCCTCCTCACCGAAGGCGGGGGACTGGTGGACCAGACCCGTACCGTCCTCGGTCGTGACGTACTCCGCGTTCACGACGTAGTGCGCCGGTTCCGGGAACTCCACGAGCTCGAACGGACGTTGATAGGTCCAGCGCTCCATCTCGGCGCCGGTGAAGGTCTCACCCGTGGTCTCCCAGCCCTCGCCGAGCGCCTTGGCGACCAGCTGCCCGGCGACGACGAGCCGCTCCTCGCCGTTGGTGGCGACGACGTAGGTGACCTCCGGGTGCGCGGCGACCGCCGTGTTGGACACCAGGGTCCACGGGGTGGTCGTCCACACCAGGAGCGCGGCCTGGCCGGCGAGCGGACCGGAGGTGAGCGGGAAACGGACGTACACGGAGGGGTCGACGACCGTCTCGTAGCCCTGCGCCAGCTCGTGGTCGGACAGGCCGGTGCCGCACCGCGGGCACCAGGGGGCGACGCGGTGGTCCTGGACCAGCAGGCCCTTGCCGAAGATCTCCTTGAGCGACCACCAGACCGACTCGATGTACTCGGGGTCCATGGTCACGTACGCGTCGTCGAGGTCGACCCAGTAGCCCATGCGGGTCGTCAGTTCGGAGAACGCGTCGGTGTGCCGGAGGACGGACTCCCGGCACTTCGCGTTGAACTCGGCGACGCCGTACGCCTCGATGTCGGGCTTGCCGCTGAAGCCCAGCTCCTTCTCGACCGCCAGCTCCACGGGCAGGCCGTGGCAGTCCCAGCCGGCCTTGCGGGCCACGTGGTAGCCGCGCATGGTGCGGAAGCGCGGGAAGACGTCCTTGAAGACGCGCGCCTCGATGTGGTGGGCGCCGGGCATGCCGTTGGCGGTGGGCGGCCCCTCGTAGAACACCCACTCGGGGCGGCCCTCGGACTGCTCCAGGGTCTTGGCGAAGATCTTCTGCTCGCGCCAGAAGTCGAGCACGGCGTGCTCGAGGGCGGGCAGGTCGACCTGTGCGGGCACCTGGCGGTACGTCGGCGCTGTCATCTGCGAGCTTCCTCCAACGGACTTGCTGCCTTCCGTCGGAGGGACGAGAGCCTTGTCTTGCGGACGCCGTGTGCGGCGCGCTCCCGCGGTACCACCCTCCTTGGCTCCCCGGCCGCCGTACGTGCCGCGGAGCCCCCTCATTGGGGTCGCGAAACCGGTTCTACTCGCCCCCGCCCTTCGGCTGCGGCTTTCTTCCGGCGGCTCCGGGGTGATCTTCACGTCGCGCTCGCCCCCGGGCTCCCACCGTCCCCGGGTCGCTCTGGGCTGCGTACGCCGCTACTCGTCCCCATCCACGCTTCTCGCTCCGACCAGTGTACGGCGCCGCACGGACAGCGGCCGACCCGTTTTCCGGGCACCGGCGCCGCCCGGCCGTCCGGCTGTCGAGATGACCCGAATGGCGCGGTACGCGTGTTCGCATCCAGGGATGTCCGGCTCGGCGGATTACCGCGCGGGGAGCTGGGCACAACGCATGCATACCGGCTGCGTGGGGGGTGCGGGGCGGGCGGATCGGGCGGCGTGCCCCGTTGCCGAGGGACTCAGGTCGATTTATCGTCCCAGCACGATTCGCGTGCAAGATCACAATATGTGAAGGGGCCGCGGCCATGGTGGCGAAGAAGACCGCCGTACAGCAGTCGGCGTCCGGCCGATCCAGGGGCGCGGCTGCCTCCGACGGCGACACCGAGGGGGGCGCCAGGAAACGGGGCACGCGCGCGGGAGCGTCCGCCGGGACGGACGAAATGGCTGGTGAGAAGGGCTTTGCCGGGAAGGCGGGCGGGCCGGGGACGCCGGTGGAGAAGGCGGACGGCAAGAAGCTGGACGAAAAGAGAGCGGACGCGAGGAAGGCCGCCGGGACGAAGCCGGCGGGAAAGAGAGCGGCCGGGGCTGCCAAGGGCGTCACGGGGAAGCCGGAGAAGAGCGCCTCCGGGTCCGCGGCGACGAGGACCGCGGCGGTGAAGGGCACGGCCAAGAAGAGCACGGCCAAGAAGGCGGGCGCGGCGCGGGCCGCGAAGCAGACGGGAGCCACGACGGTGGTTGCGAAGAAGACCCCTGGCAGGGCCGCTGCGGCGGCGGACACCGCCGTCCCCAAGGCGCGGGTCGCCACGGCGGCTCCGGGCGAGCTCGCGGTGCGTCCCGGCGAGGACCCGTGGGCGCCTGAGGAGGTCGAGGAGGCGCGCACCGAGCTGATGACCGAGGCACTGCGGCTGCGTGCCGAGCTGGACGCCTCCGACAGCGCCCTGGCCGGTCTGATGCGGGACTCCGGGGACGGCGCCGGTGACGACGAGGCCGACACCGGCACCAAGAACATCACCCGCGAGCACGAGCTGTCGCTGGCCGCCAACGCGCGCGAGATGCTCGAGCAGACCGAGCGGGCCCTGGAGAAGCTCGACGCGGGCACCTACGGACTCTGCGAGAACTGCGGGAACCCCATCGGAAAGGCCCGGATGCAGGCCTTCCCGAGGGCGACCCTGTGCGTCGAGTGCAAGCAGAAGCAGGAACGCCGCTACTGAGCATCGGGGTCGCGTGGGGCGTGCCGTAGTCTCGTCCCGAGGCAGGCACCTAGGTTGAGGGACTCACGTGGCAGAGGCGGAGCGCATCATCGGTACGCCGGAAACTCCGGACGACGGCGGTGAGGAGACGGCGGCACCCGGCGTGTCCGGCGCGGAGCAGCAGGGAGCCGTGGACGAACGGCGGCCCGGGCGCGGACGCCGGATCGCCCTGCTGTTCGCGGTGGCCGCCTTCGCGTACGCCCTCGACCTGGTCAGCAAGATGATCGTGGTCGCGAAGCTGGAGCACCACGCGCCGATCGAGGTCATCGGCGACTGGCTGGAGTTCCACGCGATCCGCAACCCGGGCGCCGCCTTCGGGTTCGGCGGCGCCTTCACGATCATCTTCACGGTGATCGCGGCGGCCGTGATCGTCGTGATCTTCCGGCTGGCCCGCAAGCTCTACAGCTTCCCCTGGGCGGTCGCCCTGGGCCTGCTGCTGGGCGGTGCGCTCGGCAATCTCACCGACCGGATCTTCCGCTCGCCGGGCGTCTTCGAGGGCCAGGTCGTCGACTTCATCGCGCCCAAGGGGTTCGCGGTGTTCAACCTGGCCGACTCGGCGATCGTCTGCGGCGGCATCCTGATCGTCCTGCTCTCCTTCCGCGGCCTGGACCCGGACGGCACCGTCCACAAGGACTGACCGGCGCCGGGACGGCCCGGGCCGGGTGCCGGGGCCGGAGCGCGGGCCGGACGGGCTCGCGTACGGCGCTGTCGGCGCGGTCCGGCATACTCGACGGGTGAGTACCCTTCCCGAGATCCGAACCCTGCCCGTGCCCGACGGCCTGGAGGGCGAGCGCGTCGACGCCGCCATCTCCCGCATGTTCGGCTTCTCCCGCACCAAGGCGGCCGAGCTGGCCGCGGCGGGCAAGGTCCAGGTCGACGGCGCGGTGGTCGGCAAGTCGGAGCGGGTCAGCGGCGGGTCCTGGCTGGAGGTCGAGATGCCGGGGGCGCCCGCGCCCGTGCAGATCGTCGCGGAGCCCGTCGAGGGCATGGAGATCGTGTACGACGACGATGACGTGGTCGTCGTCGTCAAGCCGGTCGGCGTGGCCGCGCACCCCAGCCCCGGCTGGACCGGCCCGACCGTCATCGGCGGTCTGGCGGCGGCCGGCTACCGGATCTCCACCTCCGGCGCCGCCGAGCGCCAGGGCATCGTGCACCGCCTCGACGTCGGCACCTCCGGCCTGATGGCGGTGGCCAAGTCGGAGCGCGCGTACACCTCGCTCAAGCGCCAGTTCAAGGAGCGCACGGTCGACAAGCGCTACCACACGCTCGTGCAGGGCCACCCGGACCCGACCAGCGGCACCATCGACGCCCCCATCGGCCGCCACCCCCAGCACGACTACAAGTGGGCGGTCACGGCCGACGGCAAGCCCTCCGTGACCCACTACGACCTCATCGAGGCGTTCCGCGCGGCCTCCCTGCTGGACGTGAAGCTGGAGACCGGCCGCACCCACCAGATCCGCGTCCACATGGCGGCCCACCGCCACCCCTGCGTCGGCGACCTCACCTACGGCGCCGACCCCACGCTCGCCAAGCGGCTGCACCTGAGCCGGCAGTGGCTGCACGCGGTCCGGCTCGGCTTCGAGCACCCCGGCACCGGCGACTGGGCCGAGTTCGAGAGCGACTACCCGGAAGACCTGAGCAAGGCGCTGGACCAGGTCCGCGAGGAGACGTACGGATGAGCACGCGCGCGTACGACGTACGGGTCGCCGAGGACCCCGCGGACCTGGAGGCGTGCTTCGCCGTGCGCAAGCAGGTCTTCGTCGTCGAACAGGGCGTCCCCGAGGACATCGAGTACGACGCGTACGACCCCGTGGCCCTGCACGTGCTGGCGATCCGCGAGGACGGCGTACCGCTCGGCACCGGCCGGCTGCTGCACGGCGAGGCGGCCCTGGAGAAGACCGGCGGCGACCTGTCCCTCGGCTCCCTGGGTCGGCTCGCGGTCTCCGAGGAGGCCCGCGGCCTCGGCATAGGCGTGGCCCTGGTCCGGGCCATCGAGGACGCGGCCCGCGCGCGTGGCCTGAGCGCGGTGGACCTGCACGCGCAGACGCACGCGCTGGGCTTCTACGAACGGCTGGGCTACGAGCCCTACGGCCCGGAGTACGAGGAGGCGGGCATCCCGCACCAGGGGATGCGGCGCGCCCTGTAGCGCAGCCCGTGCCGGGAGACCGCGTGGCAGGCTGGAGGCCCGCCGTGTGATCGTCGACTCCCGGAGCGCTGGCCGTGGATCAGTTGGCCCTGTTGTTCGTGCTGCTGCTCGGGGCTCTGGTGAGCGTCCCGGTGGGAGACCGGCTGGGGCTGCCGGCGCCCGTGCTGATGACCCTGTTCGGGATCGTCCTCGCGGTGGCCGACTTCGTGCCGAACGTGAACATCCCGCCCGAGCTGATCCTGCCCGCCCTGCTGCCGCCACTGCTCTACGCCGCCGTGCGGCGAACCTCCTGGCGCCAGTTCACGGCCAACAAGCGGCCGATCTTCCTGCTCGCGGTGGCCCTGGTGTTCGTCACCACGGTGTGCGTGGCCGTCGTCGCCGGCGCGATCGTGCCCGGGCTGCCGATCGCCGCCGCCGTGGCGCTGGGCGCGCTGGTCGCCCCGCCCGACCCGGTCGCCGCGACCGCCGTCGCCGGGCAGCTCGGCCTGCCGCGCAGGCTGGTGTCGATCCTGGAGGGCGAAGGCCTCTTCAACGACGTCACGGCCATCGTCCTTTACCACGTGGCGATCGCCGCCGTGGTCAGCGGCACGTTCTCGCCCTGGGGGGCCGGACTGGACTTCCTCCTCTCCGCCGTGGTCGCGGTCGCGGTGGGGCTGGCGCTCGGCTGGGGCGCGAACAAGCTGATGGCCGTGCTCGGCGACGCGACCCTCCAGATCGGCCTGACCCTGCTGGTCCCGTACGTCTCCTACGTCCTCGCCGAGGAACTGCACGGCTCCGGGGTGCTCGCCGTGCTGACCACGGCGCTGTTCATCGCCGAGTACGCCACCGACGCCGACGACGTACTGACCCGGCTCGCCGGATACACCTTCTGGGACATCGTCGACACGCTGGTCACCGGCGTCGCGTTCGGGCTGATCGGCCTGGAGCTGCACAACGCGATCCGTACGGCGTCCGGCCGCTGGGGCGAGCTGCTCGGCTGGGCGGCCGCGACGGTGGGCGTGGTCGTCGTGGTCCGGCTGGTGTGGCTGCTGCCGGCGACCTGGCTGACCAAGCGGCTGCACGCCCGGCGGGACTACGACGAGGAGATCCCGACCGGCTGGCGGGAGACGGTGGTGATGTGGTGGTCCGGGATGCGCGGAGTGGCGTCGGTGGCGCTGGCCCTGGCCATTCCCCTGAAGACCGACGACGGATCCCCCTTCCCGGACCGGGACGAGATCGTCTTCATCGCGTTCGGTGTGATCATGGCGACCCTGGTCCTCCAGGGGCTGACCCTGCCCTGGCTGGTGAAGCGGCTGGGGGTGCGGGCCGACACCGACCAGGAGAAGAAGTTCGAGAAGGAACTTGCGCTGCGGGCGGCGAAGGCCGCACGGCGGCGGCTGAAGGAGATCGAGCAGGTCGAGGACCTGCCGGAGGACGTGACGGAGCAGATGCTGCGGCGGGCCTTCGAGATCGGATTCCGGATCAGTCCCGAGGTGGTGGAGGGCGAGCGGCGCGAGGGCCACGACAAGCGGGCGAAGCGGTTGAAGCGGCTGCGGCGGATCCAGCAGGAGATGCTGAGCGCGGCCCGGCACGAGGTGCTGGCGGCGCGGAGCGAGCAGGGGGCCGATCCGGAGATCGTGGACCGGGTGCTGCGGCACCTGGACGTCCGCAGTCTGCGCTGATCACCTGACGGTCATACGAACGTACGGCGGTTGTGGATATCCGAAGGCGGGGTCGGCGGGGCCCTCGTAGTCTCGGATCATGGCTCGGAACATTGTGATCAGTGGTGGAGGAACGGGGATCGGGCTCGCCGCGGCGCGGGTGTTCGCCGCCGACGGGGACCGGGTGCTGCTGCTCGGGCGGCGCAGAGAGGTGCTGGAGCGGGCGGGGGTGCCGGGAGCCGAGTGGCGTGCCGCCGATCTGGCCGAGCCCGCCGACGTCCGGGATGTGGCACGGTACGTCGCCGACGAGATCGGCACCGTGGACGTGCTGATCCACAGTGCCGGCGGCAACGCTGCGTTCGCGCCGGACGCGGAGGCCGGGGACCCGCTGGACGCCGTCGCCCGTACCTGGACGGGCAACTTCCGGCAGAACACGCTCTCCGCCGTCCTGCTCACGGAGGCGCTCAAGGACCGGCTCGCCGACCCCGGCGGGAGGGTGCTGTTCCTCAGCTCCATCGCCGCCTACCGGGGCTCGGGGTCCGGGTCCTACGCGGCCGCGAAGGCGGCCCTGCATCCCTACGCCCACGATCTGGCGCGGCAGCTGGGGCCGCGTGGGGTCACCGTGAACGTGGTCGCGCCCGGCTACGTCGAGGACACCGGGTTCTTCGGCGGCCCCCTCGAGGAGGAGCGGCGGGCCCGGCTCGTCGCCGAGACGGCGACCGGGCGGGCCGGCATACCGGGTGACGTCGCCGCCACCCTGCACTGGCTGGCCTCCCCGGCCGCCGGGCACGTCACCTCGCAGATCGTCCAGGTCAACGGCGGCGCCGAGCGCGGCCACTGACGGGGAGGGCAGCGGTCAGGCGCCGCGGCCGGTCCGGGGCGGCTCGTGCAGGCGCCGGGGGGCCGTCCCGTCCTGGGAGGGGATGATCCCGCCCGGGGGCAGGACCGCGTCGGCCGTGTTGACCCGGGGCAGGGCGTAGGGGTGCTCGGCGGTCAGCCAGGTGATCATCTGTTCGCGGACGGTGACCCGGACCTTCCAGACGTCGTCCGAGTCCTTGGCGGTCACCAGCGCCCGCACCTGGATCGTGTTCGGCGTGGAATCGGTGACGACCAGGCTGTAGTCCCGCCCGTCCCAGGCGGGGCAGTCGCGCAGGATGTCCCGGAGCTTCTCGCGCATCGGCTCGACCGGTGCCGTGTGGTCGAGGTGCCAGTAGACGACGCCGGTCATCTGCGGGGTGCCCCGGGACCAGTTCTCGAAGGGTTTGGAGGTGAAGTACGACACCGGCATGGTGATCCGTCGTTCGTCCCAGGTCCGTACCGTCAGGAAGGTCAGGGTGATCTCCTCGACCGTGCCCCACTCGCCGTCGACCACGACCGTGTCGCCGAGGCGCACCATGTCGCCGAAGGCGATCTGCAGCCCCGCGAACATGTTCGACAGCGTGGACTGTGCGGCCACACCGGCGACGATGCCGAGGATTCCGGCGGAGGCCAGCAGCGAGGCGCCGGCCGCGCGCATCGCGGGGAAGGTCAGCAGCATCGCCGCCACGGCCACCACGCCGACGACCGCCGTCACCACCCGCATGATCAGCGAGACCTGGGTGCGCACCCGGCGGACCCGGGCCGCGTCGGTGTGGCCGCGGGCGTAGCGGGTGTAGGAGGACTCGACGATCGCCGCCGCGATCCGCACCACCAGCCAGGCCGCCGACCCGATCAGCACCAGGGTCAGCAACTGGCCGACGGCGACCCGGTGGCCCAGGAGCAGCTCGGCCTGGTCGTAGGAGCCTCTGAGCAGGGCGGCGCAGAGGACCAGCTGGTAGGGGATGCGGGCGCGGCGCAGCAGACCCCACAACGGTGTCTCGGTGTGGCGGTCGTCGGCCTTGCGCAGCAGCAGGTCGGTCGCCCAGCCGATCAGCAGGGTGAGGACGACGGCGCCGCCGACGACGATCAGCGGGCGGAGTGCGTTCTCCATGTCCATGGGGTCGAACGTAACCAGAACGGCGGGGTCCTGAACATGCCGGACGGTGTCGAGGGCGTCACACGGACCGTCCGGGCGGGCTGGCACCATGGGCGCATGAACATCATGCTCTTTCACTCGACCTATGGCCTCAGGCCCGCGGTGCGCGAGGCCGCGGACCGGCTGCGTGCCGCGGGGCACGAGGTGTGGACGCCGGACCTCTTCGAAGGGCGCACGTTCGACACCGTCGAGGAGGGCATGGAGTTCAACGAGTCGATCGGCAAGGACGAACTGCTGAAGCGGGCCGTGCTGGCGGCGGCGCCCTACTCGGAGCGCGGACTGGTGTACGCGGGGTTCTCGCTGGGCGCCTCGGTCGCGCAGACGCTGGCGCTCGGCGACGAGCGGGCGCGCGGGCTGCTGCTCCTGCACGGCACCTCGGACATCGCGCCGAACGTCGCGGTGGACGAGCTGCCGGTACAGCTGCACGTGGCCGAGCCGGACGCCTTCGAGACGGACGACTGGCTGAGCGCCTGGTATCTGCAGATGGGCCGGGCCGGCGCCGATGTGGAGATCTACCGGTACCCGGGCGCCGGCCACCTCTACACCGACGCCGGGCTGCCCGACTACGACGAGGAGGCCGCCGAGGCCACCTGGCGGGTGGCGCTCGGCTTCCTCGACACGCTGTAGGGGACGGCTACACCGGGTCGTAGGTGCGCTCGACCTTCTGGGTGCCGCTGCGGGTGCGGTACGAACGCTCCCAGGACGAGGTCGCGTCGGCCTTCGTCCTGTCGGAGAGGACGTAGTAGTCCATCTGCGCCCGGGCCGCGGTGATGTCCAGGATGCCGTAGCCGTGCCGGTCGGTGTCGACCCAGTGCACGTGGCGGTTGGCCAGCTGGATGATCGGCGCGGCGACGGTGGAGACGACACCGGGGGAGACCTTGAGGATGTCGTCCAGGTTGTCGGAGGTCACCGAGGTGACCACGAACTCCGTGGCCGCGGAGGCGGAGAGCGGGTACGTGCCGGCGTCCACCGGCACGTCGTTGGCCCACGCCATGTGGATGTCGCCGGTCAGGAACACCGTGTTGCCGATCGCGTTGGAGCGCAGGTGGGCCAGCAGCTCGCGGCGGTCGTCGGTGTAGCCGTCCCACTGGTCGGTGTTGAGGGCGAGGCCGTCCTGCGGCAGGCCGAGCAGCTTGGCGAGCGGCTTCAGCAGGTCGGCGGAGAGCGAGCCGATGGCGAACGGCGAGATCATCACCGAGTTGCCGACCAGGCGCCAGGTGGTGTCGGAGGCCTTCAGACCGGCCTTCAGCCAGTCGAGCTGGGCGCGGCCGGTGATCGTGCGGTCCGGGTCGTCGACCGAACCGCTGCCGGTGGAGACCTGCTGGGAGCGGAAGGAGCGCAGGTCGAGCAGGGAGAGGTCGGCGAGCTTGCCGAAGCGCAGCCGGCGGTAGGTGGTGCCGGCGATGGCCGGTCGGACCGGCATCCACTCGAAGTAGGCCTGCTTGGCGGCCGCCTGACGGGCCGTCCAGGCGCCCTCGGCGCCCTCGGTGTGGTTCTCGGCGCCGCCGGACCAGGAGTCGTTGGCGAACTCGTGGTCGTCCCAGATCGCGATGACCGGCGCCTTGGCGTGCAGGGCCTGCAGGTCGGTGTCGGTCTTGTACTTGCCGTGGCGTATGCGGTAGTCGGCGAGGGTGATGATCTCGTGGGTCGGCGCGTGTGGGCGCACCACGGTGTCGCGGGTGCCGTACTCGCCGGTGCCGTACTCGTAGATGTAGTCGCCGAGGTGCAGCCACGCGTCCAGGTCGCCGCGGGCCGCCAGGTGACGGTAGGAGGCGAAGTAGCCGGCCTCCCAGTTGGCGCAGGAGACGACTCCGAAGCGCAGGCCGGAGACGGCGGCGTCGGCGGCCGGTGCGGTGCGGGTGCGCGCGACGGCGGTGTCGGTGCCGCCGGCCGAGAACCGGAACCAGTAGTCGGTGGCGGGGGCGAGGCCGCGGATGTCGGCCTTGACGGTGTGGTCGGAGGCGGCGGTCGCGGTGACGGAGCCGCGGGAGACCACGTGGGTCAGCGCCTTGTCGGTGGCGACGACCCAGCTGACCTCGGTGTCGGCGCCCGCACCGGAGCCCGGGGTGGCGTCGGCGCTCGGGGTCACCCGGGTCCACAGCAGGACGCCGTCGGGCAGCGGGTCGCCGGAGGCGATGCCGTGCAGGAAGGCGGGGGCGTCGGAGGCGGCCCGGGCCGGCAGCGCGGCGGCGAGCGGGGCGGCCAGGACAGCCGTCGCCGCCGCGGCCTTGACGACCGTACGGCGGCGCGGGGAGAGGGAGTTGACACCCTCAGAAGCCTGAGTTGATCTGTATCGACTGGTCACGTCCGGTCAGGTTACTGACTGGTACGAACAAGAGCAGGCGAACCGGTGAAAGTTCGCCTGCTCTTCACCCGGAGCTGGTGCCGGGCCTGTGCACAACCGCCCTGTTCACGCCTTGAGGGCCGCGTCCACCACGGAGTTGAAGGCCTCGACCGTCATCGGCGGGTTGCCGTTGGAGTCGGCCGTGAGCATCTTGCCGTTCATGACGAAGCTCGGGGTGCCCGTCACGCCGTCCTTGTTGGTGTCGAACGTCTTCGACATGGCCAGCGCCCAGGCGTCGTACTTACCAGTGTTCACCGCGTCCTGGAAGGACTTGTTGTTCTTCAGGGCCGGTACCGTGTCGGCGACCTCGATGAGGTACTTGTCGCTCTTGAACTTGTCCTCGTCCTCCGACGGGTGCCACTTCGTCGAGTACAGCGCGGTCTTGTACTCCAGGAAGGCCTCGTCGCTGACGTTCAGTGCGGCGCCCATGGCGCTCAATGCGTTCTTGGATCCCTCGCCGCGTGTACCGATCTTGCCCTTGCCGAGCGAGTCGCCGTCGAGGAAGGTGCCGCCGATGTACTGGATCTTGAACTTGCCGTCGTCGATGTCCTTCTTCACCGTCGGGCCGACGGTCTGCTCGAACTGGGCGCAGATCGGGCAGCGCGGGTCCTCGTAGACCTTGAGGGTCTTCGGGGCGGTGGACTTGCCGATCACGACCGTGGTGCCGTCGGTGCCCGTGGTGTTGGCCGGGGCGACCACCTTGGCGGACCTCTCGTCCTCCCAGTAGCCGGGCTTGTTGGCCTGGACGACGGCGTAACCTATGCCGCCCGCCGCGGCCAGCACGGCCACGACCGAGCAGGCCACGATGACCTGGCGCTTGACCTTGGCGCGCTTGGCCTGCTTCTCGCGCTCGACGCGCAGTCGCTCCCGGGCCGCGTTCTTGGCAGCCGCGCTGTTCCGCTTGCTCATGTTGGTGATCTCCATATGGGACGCGCACATGTCGTACGCGGGATACGTGTGGGGGACTCGTCGTGCTCGAACGAGGGGTGTGCTCAAGCCGGAGGACGCTCAGCCGAAGGACGGCGCGAGCGCCCGGGAGCACGGCGGTCCACGCCGTCCCAGGGAGTGCACGAGGACCGGGTTGCGGGCGGTGGCCGTGCGCGGCGCCGGACGCGGCAGCCGCCGTACCGGAGCCGGCCGCACCGTGCCCGCGGCGACCGCGAGGAGCAGCGGGCGGAAGGTGGTGGCGGCGACCGCGCGCAGCAGCTGGGTCAGGGCGCGCTCGCCGCGGCGCAGCCAGGCGGCGGCCAGCAGGCCGACGCCGACGTGCGCGGCCAGCAGCAGCCAGGCGGCGGTCGGGTCGGCGTGGGCGAGGGCCGCGGCGGCCCGGGAGCCGCCGGTCATCTGCGCCAGCGGGGTGCCGACGGCGCCGCCGTGGCACAGCACGTCGAGACCGACCGCGCGCAGCGGGCCGGCGACGGGGCCGCCCGCCCGGCCGTAGCAGGCGTGCTGGCCGGTGGTGAAGACCGTGTCGGCGGCCAGCTCCAGCGGGACCAGCAGGGCCGCGATCCGGCCGAAGCCGCGCTCGCGGGCCGCCAGCGCGTACGCCGTGAGGAACACGCCGGCGGCGACCGCTGCCACCGTGGTCAACGGCAGCGGGGCCCGGGACAGCAGCACGTGCGACGCGGTGCTGAGCGTCACGACGAAGGCCGTGAACAGCGCCGCGCGCACGGCTCTGAGCTGGGTCCCGGATATGTCCATAGCGGTGGAGAGTCTGTCACGTACTCATGTAGGGGACCCCTAAAAGGTCCCTGTGAATCCGCGAAGGTTACAGGCCTGGAATCCGGCCGTTGCGGAACAGGTCGACGAAGATCTGGTGGTCGGCCCGCGCGCGTGCGCCGTAGCTGTGCGCGAAGTCCACGAGGAGCCGGTCGAAGCCCGCGCCGTTGTCGGGGTCCGCCGCGATCGCCGCGTCGATGGCCCGCTCGGTGGAGAACGGCACCAGCGACTCGCCGGAGGTGTCGTCGGCCGCGGAGTGCATCGACGCCGTGGCCCGGCCGAGGTCCGCGACGACCGTCGCGATCTCCTCCGGGTCGTCGATGTCGGCCCAGTCCAGGTCCACCGCGTACGGCGACACCTCGGCGACCAGCTGCCCCGAGCCGTCCAGCTCGGTCCAGCCCAGCCACGGGTCGGCGTGCGCCTGGAGGGCACGCTGGGAGATCACCGTGCGGTGGCCCTCGTGCAGGAAGTAGTCACCGATCGCCGGGTCCGTGATGTGCCGGGAGACGGCCGGGGTCTGGGCCTGCTTGATGTAGATCACGACGTCGTTCTCCAGGGCGTCCGTGGCGCCCTCCAGGAGGATGTTGTACGACGGCAGGCCGGCCGAGCCGATGCCGATGCCGCGGCGGCCGACGACGTCCTTCACGCGGTAGGAGTCCGGGCGGGACAGGGACGACTCCGGAAGCGTCTCCAGGTAGCCGTCGAAGGCCGCGAGGACCTTGTAGCGGGTGGCGGCGTCCAGCTCGATCGAGCCGCCGCCGGCGGCGAAGCGGCGCTCCCAGTCGCGGATCTCCGTCATCGAGTCCAGCAGCTCGAAGCGGGTCAGCGAGCGGGCCGCGCGCAGCGCGCCGAGCAGCGGGCCCTCGGCGCTGTCCAGGGTGAACGGCGGGACCTCGTCGCTCTTGGCGCCGGTCGCCAGCGAGTGGATCCGCTCCCGGTACGCGCCCGCGTACACCTCCACCAGCTCGGTGATCTGCTCGTCGCTGAGCGCCTTCGCGTACCCGATCAGCGCGATGGAGGCGGAGAAGCGCTTGAGGTCCCAGGTGAAGGGGCCGACGTAGGCCTCGTCGAAGTCGTTGACGTTGAAGACCAGGCGGCCGTTGGAGTCCATGTACGTGCCGAAGTTCTCCGCGTGCAGGTCACCGTGGATCCACACACGCGAGGTGCGCTCGTCCAGGAACGGCCCGCTGTACGGCCGCCCACCGCCCCGCCCGGCGTTCTCGGCGTCCACGTCGTGGTAGAAGAGCGCCGCCGAGCCCCGGTAGAAGGCGAAGGCCGAGGCCGCCATCTTCCGGAACTTCACGCGGAACGCGGCCGGGTCGGCGGCCAGGAGCTCGCCGAAGGCGGTGTCGAAGACGGCGAGGATCTCCTCGCCGCGCTGCTCGTCGTTGAGCTGGGGGACCGACATCGCTGGGTGCCTCCTGGTACGGGTGATGCGTGACATGTGGGGCGGATCTCTCCTCCGGGCCAACGTGCGAGGGTCCGGGGGAGTGCCCGCCTTCTTCGCCTGAAGGTACGCGGGGCGGTGGGCGGATTGTCAGTGCCGAGGCATAGGATTTCGCCGTCCCACCAGACTGTCCGCAGTCGGTCCGCAGTCGGTCGGAAGATCGTCGACGCCTGTTTCCTCTGGAGGCCGAAACCGTGTCAAAGCCGCCGTTCACGCACCTGCACGTCCACACCCAGTACTCGCTGCTGGACGGTGCCGCGCGGCTGAAGGACATGTTCAACGCCTGCAACGAGATGGGCATGACGCACATCGCCATGTCCGACCACGGCAACCTGCACGGGGCGTACGACTTCTTCCACACCGCGCAGAAGGCCGGAGTCACCCCGATCATCGGGATCGAGGCGTACGTCGCCCCCGAATCCCGGCGCAACAAGCGCAAGATCCAGTGGGGCCAGCCGCACCAGAAGCGGGACGACGTCTCCGGCTCCGGCGGTTACACCCACAAGACGATGTGGGCGGTGAACAGCACCGGCCTGCACAACCTCTTCCGGCTCTCCTCCGACGCCTACGCCGAGGGCTGGCTGCAGAAGTGGCCCCGGATGGACAAGGAGACCATCGCCCAGTGGTCCGAGGGGATCGTCGCCTCCACCGGCTGCCCCTCCGGCGAGCTCCAGACCAGGCTCCGTCTCGGCCAGTACGACGAGGCACTGAAGGCGGCCGCCGACTACCAGGACATCTTCGGCAAGGACCGTTACTTCCTGGAGCTGATGGACCACGGCATCGAGATCGAGCACCGGGTCCGCGACGGCCTCCTGGAGATCGGCAAGAAGCTCGGCATCCCGCCGCTGGTCACCAACGACTCGCACTACACGTACGCGCACGAGGCGACCGCCCACGACGCCCTGCTGTGCATCCAGACCGGCAAGAACCTCTCCGACCCGGACCGCTTCAAGTTCGACGGCACCGGCTACTACCTGAAGTCCACGGACGAGATGTACGCCATCGACTCCTCGGACGCCTGGCAGCAGGGCTGCGCCAACACCCTCCTCGTCGCCGAGATGGTGGACACCACCGGCATGTTCGAGGCCAAGAACCTCATGCCGAAGTTCGACATCCCCGAGGGCTACACCGAGGTCACCTGGTTCAAGGAGGAGGTCCGCCGCGGGATGGCGCGCCGCTTCCCCGGCGGCGTCCCGGAGGACCGCCAGAAGCAGGTCGAGTACGAGCTGGACGTCATCATCCAGATGGGGTTCCCCGGCTACTTCCTCGTGGTCGCCGACTTCATCATGTGGGCCAAGAACAACGGCATCGCGGTCGGCCCCGGCCGAGGCTCCGCGGCCGGCTCGATCGTCGCGTACGCCCTGGGCATCACCGACCTCGACCCGATCCCGCACGGTCTGATCTTCGAGCGGTTCCTCAACCCCGAGCGCGTCTCCATGCCTGACGTCGACATCGACTTCGACGAGCGCAGGCGCGTCGAGGTGATCAGGTACGTGACCGAGAAGTACGGCGCCGACAAGGTCGCCATGATCGGCACCTACGGCAAGATCAAGGCCAAGAACGCCATCAAGGACTCCGCGCGCGTGCTGGGCTACCCGTACGCGATGGGCGACCGCCTCACCAAGGCGATGCCCGCGGACGTCCTCGGCAAGGGCATCGACCTGGACGGCATCACCAACCCCTCGCACCCGCGGTACAACGAGGCGGGCGAGATCCGCGGGATGTACGAGAACGAGCCGGACGTCAAGAAGGTCATCGACACCGCCAAGGGCGTCGAGGGCCTGGTCCGGCAGATGGGTGTGCACGCGGCCGGCGTGATCATGTCCAGTGAGCCCATCGTGGACCACGCCCCGATCTGGGTGCGGCACACCGACGGCGTGACCATCACGCAGTGGGACTACCCGCAGTGCGAGTCGCTCGGCCTGCTGAAGATGGACTTCCTCGGCCTGCGCAACCTGACGATCATGGACGACGCCGTCAAGATGGTGAAGTCCAACAAGGGCATCGACCTCGACCTGCTGGCCCTGCCGCTGGACGACCCGAAGACCTTCGAGCTCCTCCAGCGCGGCGACACCCTCGGCGTCTTCCAGTTCGACGGCGGGCCCATGCGCTCCCTGCTGCGCCTGATGAAGCCCGACAACTTCGAGGACATCTCCGCCGTCTCCGCGCTCTACCGTCCCGGCCCGATGGGCATGGACTCGCACACCAACTACGCGCTGCGCAAGAACAAGCTCCAGGAGATCACCCCGATCCACAAGGAGCTGGAGGAGCCCCTGGAAGAGGTCCTGGCCGTCACCTACGGCCTGATCGTCTACCAGGAGCAGGTGCAGAAGGCCGCGCAGATCATCGCCGGCTACTCGCTCGGCGAGGCCGACATCCTGCGCCGCGTGATGGGCAAGAAGAAGCCCGACGAGCTGGCGAAGAACTTCGTCCTCTTCCAGAAGGGCGCCCGCGACAAGGGCTTCAGCGACGAGGCCATCCAGGCCCTGTGGGACGTGCTGGTGCCCTTCGCCGGATACGCGTTCAACAAGGCGCACTCCGCCGCGTACGGCCTGGTCTCCTACTGGACCGCCTACCTCAAGGCGAACCACCCCGCCGAGTACATGGCCGGGCTGCTCACCTCGGTCAAGGACGACAAGGACAAGTCGGCCGTCTACCTCAACGAGTGCCGCCGCATGGGCATCAAGGTGCTCCCGCCGAACGTCAACGAGTCGGTGCACAACTTCGCCGCCCAGGGCGACGACGTGATCCTCTTCGGCCTGGAGGCCGTGCGCAACGTCGGCACGGGCGTCGTCGAGTCGATCATCAAGGCCCGCAAGGCCAAGGGGAAGTTCGCCTCCTTCCCCGACTACCTGGACAAGGTCGACGCCACCGCCTGCAACAAGCGGACCACGGAATCCCTCATCAAGGCGGGCGCCTTCGACGCCCTCGGGCACACCCGCAAGGGCCTCACCGCCCAGTACGAGCCGATGATCGACAACGTGGTGCAGGTCAAGCGCAAGGAGGCCGAGGGCCAGTTCGACCTCTTCGGCGGGATGGGCGAGGAGGACAGCAGCGAGCCCGGGTTCGGCCTGGACGTGGAGTTCACCACCGACGAGTGGGACAAGACCTATCTGCTCGCCCAGGAGCGGGAGATGCTCGGTCTGTACGTCTCCGACCACCCGCTCTTCGGCCTGGAGCACGTGCTCTCCGACAAGGCCGACGCGGGCATCGCACAGCTGACCGGCGGCGAGCACGCCGACGGCGCGGTCGTCACCATCGGCGGCATCATCTCCGGCCTCCAGCGCAAGATGACCAAGCAGGGCAACGCGTGGGCGATCGCCACCGTCGAGGACCTCGCGGGCTCCATCGAGTGCATGTTCTTCCCGGCGACCTACCAGCTCATCTCGACCCAACTCGTCGAGGACGCGGTCGTCTTCGTCAAGGGCCGCCTCGACAAGCGTGAGGACGTGCCCCGCCTGGTGGCGATGGAGCTGGCGATCCCGGACCTGTCCGCCGCGGGCGCCAACGCACCCGTGGTCCTCACCATCCCCGCCACCCGGATCACCCCGCCGATGGTCAGCCGCCTCGGCGAGATCCTCAGCCATCACAAGGGCGACAGCGAGGTCCGCATCAAGCTCCAGGGCCCGACCAAGACGACCGTGCTGCGCCTGGACCGGCACCGGGTGAAGCCGGACCCGGCCCTGTTCGGCGACCTGAAGGTACTGCTCGGCCCGTCCTGCCTGGCCGGATAGGTGCCCTGCCGGGCCGGACAGGGCTTCTGCCCGGCCCGGCCCGGAGCGCGCGGAAGGGGCGCACCCGCCTCGGGTACGCCCCTTCGTCGTGCTCGGGCTTCAACCGCCCTGGCGGACCTGGTGAGTCCGGTCAGTTGTGGCCGAAGCTCTTCTGCTTCTTACGAGCAACATCCGCGGGGCTGCCCTGGATGTGCGACACCGGCGACTCGTGGGATTCCGACGGCGTACGCTGCGCGTGCTCGAGACCCTGCTCGGTCTGCGCCGCGCGGTTCTGGGAGCCACCCTGCTTGCGGTTCTTGTTCTTGGCCATGGTGATCTGCCTCCTGTGGGGGATCTAGGGGCCGAATTCAGATTCACATAGGCTGACAACAGACGCATTTCGGATAATTACCGTGTGTGACAGGGTTTGTCGGAGAGCAAGGTGCCGAAACGCCACGCCGAAGATCGAGTTCGGGCCGTTAACCCCCGTGGCGTCGGGCAGACTCGAAGGAAGCCCCGAAAGCAAACCTCCCGGAAAGAGGGTGAGTCGCGTGGACCGCTGCATTGTCCTGGTGGACGCCGGGTATCTGCTGGGTGCCGCCGCCAGTCTCCTCGCCGGCGAGCCCTCCCGATCCCGGATCACCGTCGACCACGCCGCGCTCATCCAGGCGCTGCGCGACCGCGCGGAATCCGACACCGAGCGTCCACTGCTGCGCATCTACTGGTTCGACGGCGCCCCCGACCGCGTCCCGCAGCCGGAACACCGTCGGCTGCGCGTGATGCCCCGGGTGACCGTCCGGCTCGGTGCCCTGACCCGGAGCGACGGCCGCTGGGCGCAGAAGGGCGTGGACGCGGCCATGCACGCGGAGCTGACCGAACTGGCCCGCAACGGCGCCTGCTCGGACGTCGTCCTGGTGACCGGCGACGGCGATCTGCTGCCGGGCATGATGGCGGCCAAGGAGCACGGGGTCGCCGTCCACCTGTGGGCCGTGCAGGCCGCCGACGGGGACTACAACCAGTCCGAGGACCTGGTCGCCGAGGCCGACGAGCGGCGGGTCCTGGACCGCGCGTGGATCACCCAGGCGGTCCGGGCGAAGGAGCTGACCGGGGTCTGCGCACCGCCGCCCGCGCCGCGGCCGGAGATCGCCGCGATCCTCTCCGCGCCGCTGCCCGACTCGGGGCTCGCGGCAGCCGCCGAGCCGGTGGCCGCCGAGGCCGAGCGGGCACCGGTGCCGGGCGCGGCGGAGAACGGGTCGGCCGAGCGGGTGCCGGCGCCCAAGGGGGTACCCACCCCGAAGGATCTCGCCGCGCTGCGGGCGCCGGGTGCGCAGCCGGTGCAGCATCCGGCCACGGCGACCCTGCGGTGGTCCTCCGACAAGGGGTGGGTGGACCGGCCGGGCGCCGTCGCCGAGCCGGCCGAGGCCGCCTCCATGCCGACGCTGGCACAGCTGACGAGCGCGGAGCAGCGGTGGGCCGACCGGGAGGAGGACATCACGACCGTCGGCGGGGATCCCTACGAGGTCGGACAAGTGTTCGCGCGGCGGTGGATCTCACGGCTGGGCGAACAGAACCACGTGCAGAAGCTGTCCGGGATGTATCCGCGGATTCCGCATCGGATCGACGGGGAGCTGCTGCGGTACGCGGCCCGGTTCGGGCTGCTGGCGCACAAGGACGACCAGATCGACGAACACGACCGGTACGCCATCCGGGCGGGGTTCTGGAGGGAGATCGACGTTCCGGCGGGGGCGACGGAGCACGCGCCGGCCGAATGAGCGCACGCCCCCGAAACGTGCGGCCGGCGGCCCCGAAGGCGAGTGAACGGGGCCGACCCCGTAGTCTCGTCCCTTGTGAGTACGGGCGTGGGTCGGGCACTTCGGCGGCAGGGTGACGTGGCGTGTGCCGTGCGTGGGCTGACCAAGACGTACGCCGCGGTCAGGGGACGGCGCGGGACTCCCGCGGTGCCCGAGGTCCGGGCCACCGACGAGGTCGACCTCGACGTCCGGTGCGGGGAGATCTTCGGGCTGCTCGGACCGAACGGCGCGGGCAAGTCGACCCTCGTACGGCAGCTCACCGGGCTGCTGCGGCCCGACACCGGCACCGTCGAGATCCTCGGGCACGACATCGTGCGGCATCCGGAGCGGGCCGCGCGGATCCTCGCCTACCTCGGCCAGGAGTCCAGCGCCCTCGACGAGCTGACCGTGTCCCTCGCCGCCGAGACCACCGGGCGACTGCGCGGCCTGGACGTACGGCAGGCCCGCGCCGAACGGGACGCGGTGCTGGAGGAGCTGGGGCTCGGACCGCTCGCCGGGCGGGCGATCAAGAAGCTCTCCGGCGGGCAGCGGCGGCTGGCCTGTTTCGCCGCGGCGCTGGTCGGCCGGCGGCCGTTGCTGGTGCTGGACGAGCCGACGACCGGAATGGATCCGGTGGCCCGGCGGGCCGTGTGGGCCGCCGTCGACCGGCGGCGGGCCGAGCACGGCGCGACCGTCGTCCTGGTCACCCACAACGTGATCGAGGCCGAGACGGTGCTCGACCGGGTCGCCGTGCTCGACCAGGGGCGGGTCATCGCCTGCGACACCCCGGCCGGGCTCAAGGAACGGGTCGCGGGCGAGGTACGGGTGGAACTGGTCTGGCGGGACCGGGCCCCCCTGGACGTGCCCGAGGTGGCCGTCCTGCGGGAGCGTGCCGTCGAGTCCGGCCGGCGCTGGACGCTGCGGCTCGCGCCCGAGGAGGCGCGTGCCGTCGTCGCCACCGTGACCGGCGGGGCCGCCTTCGCGGCCCTGGACGACTTCACCCTCGCCACTCCCAGCCTGGAGGACGTCTATCTGGCGCTGGGCGGCGCCGCACGGCAGGGGCTGGTGAAGGCATGAGCGTGAACGCCGGGACGACCGGGCCCGTACGGGAAGGCGCGGCGGCCGTAGGTGCCGTGGATGCCGTTGGGAAGAGGAGCTGCGCGACGTGAGTGTCGTACCCGCGGAGGTTCTGCCGGGCGGTGCCCTGGCCCTGGAGGAGACGGTGCCGGGCGCGGCGGCCGAGCTGGGCCCGCGCGCGCGTCTGTGGCCGTCGCTGGCGGCCGTCTACCGGGCGCAGCTGTCCCGTGCCCGGGTGGCGCGGATCCCGCTGCTGTTCGTCGCGACCTTCCAGTCCGTCGGCATCATGATCATGATGCGCGGTGTGGTGGACAGCCGCGGCGAGGCCCAGTCCGTGGTGGCGGGGTCGTCGGTGGTGGTCGTCGCCTACGTGGCCCTGAACCTGCTCGCGCAGTACTTCGGGCAGCTGCGGGCCAGCGGCGGCCTCGACCACTACGCCACGCTGCCGGTGCCGCCGGCCTCCGTGGTGCTCGGAGCGGCCGCGGCGTACGCCTCCTTCACCGTGCCGGGGACGCTGGTGACGGCGGTCTTCGGGTGTGTGCTGTTCGGACTGCCGCTGAGCAACCTGTGGATTCTACTGGCCGTGATCCCGCTGGCGGGGGCCGCCCTGTCCGGGCTCGGCGCCGCCTGCGGACTGCTCGCGCCCAGGCCCGAACTGGCCACGCTGCTGGGGCAGTTGGGCATGTCGGCGGCGCTGCTGCTCGGTGTGCTGCCGCCCGACCGGATGCCGGGGATCATTCAGTTCGCGCGCGACCTGCTGCCGTCGACGTACGGCGTGGAGGCCTACGCCCGGACCTTCGGGGACCGGCCCGACTGGGCCGTCGTCCTCGCTGACCTCGGCGTCTGCGCCGGAGTGGGGGTCGTCTCGCTCGCCGTCGCCACCTGGGCGTACCGCCGGGCCGCCGTCCGGTGACGCGCCGCACAGGCCGGCCTGGCACGATGTCAGGGTGACCGCACCGTTGACGCCGCCTCCGCCGCCCCACGACCAGTCCCCGCACCAGGCCTGGCAGGCGCCGCCGCCTGCCGGGACGGCCGAAGCAGAGTACGGACAGGACGGTCCCGGAATGAAGACCGAACTGCGTCAGGCCGGGGTGATCGTTCTCGCGGTGGCGGTGAGCGGGGTGCTGCTCGGGCTGCTGTGGCTGTGGCTGGCGCCGCACGTCCCGCTGGTGGGGGACCACACCGCCAAGGGCTGGGTGGTCTACCTGGAGGACAGCGAGGGTGAGCAGGCGGTCGGGGTGGACGGAACGTTCACGCTGCTGGCGCTGGCGTTCGGTGCGGTGAGCGCGGCGGTGGCGTTCCTGTGGCAGCGGCGCGGAGGCGTGCCGCTGGTGGTGGCGCTGGGGGTCGGCGGGCTGCTCGGGTCGCTGCTGGCGTGGCGGCTGGGGGTGTGGCTGGGGCCGGAACACGACGTGATCGCGCACGCGAAGGCCGTGGGCAAGGGGGTCACGTTCTCGGCGCCGCTGAAGCTGGGGGCGAAGGGCGCGTTGCTGGCATGGCCGCTGGCGGCGTTGCTGGTGCATCTCGGGCTGACGGCGCTGTTCGGCCCGCGGGACCCGGAGCCGCCCTACGAGAACGGCCCGTACGCGGCTCCGCCGGCCTGAGCGACCCAGGGGCGCGGGGAACCGCGCGATCAGCCCGGGACGGGCCGCGGTCGGCAGTCCCCCGTACCCCCGCCCGCTATGCCGGACGGCGACCGTGGTTCGCGTGGCCCTTCTTCGTGCGCCACCTGCGTTTGCGTGTCTTCTTCGACATGTCTTCCGTAATTAACCGAGAACGGGAGCCGCGTCGAGGGGTCACGCACGCCCGATCGGTGCCACGGTCGCGTCCGTGAGGCCGGCCAGGGACTCCGGGGACAGCTCGACCTCCAGGCCGCGACGGCCCGCCGAGACGCAGATCGTGGGGTGCGAGGAGGCCGACGCGTCCAGCACCGTGGGGAGCTTCTTGCGCTGGCCCAGCGGGGAGATGCCGCCACGGACGTAGCCCGTCGTGCGCTCGGCCAGCGCCGGGTCCGCCATCGCCGCGCGCTTGCCTCCGACGGCCGCCGCCAGGGCCTTCAGGTCCAGGCTGCCGGCCACCGGGACCACCGCGACCGTGAGCGCGCCGTCCACGTCCGCGACCAGGGTCTTGAAGACCCGGTCGGGGGAGACGCCCATCGCCTCCGCGGCCTCCTCGCCGTAGGACGGGTGGGACGGGTCGTGGTCGTAGGAGTGGACGGTGAAGTCCACGCCCGCCGCGGTCAGGGCCACCGTCGCCGGTGTGCCTCCGGACTGCTGCTTCTTGTTCTGTTTCTTCGGCATGGCAGGGATCCCGGCTCAGTTCAGGCTGGTCGGTGCCCGCGTCAGCTCCGCCGCGGGCAGTGACGGCAGATTACGGATGATCGCCGTCTCGGAGCGAAGCAGTTTCAGCTCGTCGCGGAGCCGGGACGCCGTGTCCGGAGCCTGGAGCAGCCGCTGCTTGGTGGGGATGTCGTGCATCATCGCGGCGGCGACCAGGTAGGAGACCACGGACGGTTCGTCGGGGAGCTCGACGCCCGTCGACAGCGAACGCTCCCGCGCCCCCGCCAGCCGCTTCTGGTACTGGCGGAAGGCCCGCAGCACCCCCTCCGCCAGTGCGCCCGCCTCGTCGCCCGGTTCCTCCGGCAGCTCCTCCAGCTCCGCCGTCAGGAACGGCCCCGACGTGTCGACGGAGAGCAGCCGCACCCGGCTGGTCCCGGTCGCCAGCACCTCGAACGTGCCGTTCGCCCGCTCCCGGATCGTCGCCGCGTCCGCCACACAGCCCACCCGGTGGAACGACTTGAGGGGATCGGGACCGAAGCCCGCCGCCGGGCCGCGCTCGGGCCGGGCCGTCGGATCCGGCATGCCCGGCGCGCTCGGTGCCACCTCGAGGCCGTCACGGATCGCCACGACGGCGAACCGGCGCGGTTCCTCCTCGGGGGTCTTCAGGAGATCACGCATCATGGCGCGATAGCGCTCCTCGAAGATGTTCAGCGGCAGCACGAGCCCCGGGAACAGCACCGAGTTCAGCGGGAAGAGGGGAAGACGGACGGTGGTCACGGCGCCACAGCCTAATGGTCATCGGCGGGAACATGTCCGCCGTGCTCGGCCCGTGGGCGCCCCACGCTCCGCCGGGAGGGAACGGGCCCGGTCTCGGCAAGCGGTTCCTCCCCCGCCAGCAGGTGCGCGCGCAGCCGTACGAAATGGCCCAGCGGGTCCTCCGAGAGGCGGTCCCAGGGGAACGACGTGACGTAGGGGCCGATCAGCTGCAGCTGGGTGCGGGCCGCCTCCCAGCGTTCCAGCCGGACCAGCAGGTACATCAGCTTGTTGCGGACCTCGGCCGGCCAGAGGTCGGCCGCCGGGAACCGGCCGGAGAGGGCGATCGCCCGGTCCGCCGCGGCGTCCAGGCGGGCGCGCGGCACCTCGGGGCCGCAGCCGTCGGCGAGGTAGGCGAACGCGGCCCGGGCCGGGAGTGCCTGCACCAGGGAGTCGGCAGGGGCGTCCTGGGCGGCCAGGTCGGCGAAGTCGAAGCACTCGCCGTGCGAGCCGTGCCAGTACGTGCCCAGATAGCGCAGCGCCGCCTCGTGGCAGCCGTAGTGGTGCGGGGCGCGCCGGACCGCCGCCTCCCACAGCTCCTCGAAGTACTTGTGACCGGCGTCGGAGCCCCGTGCGTGGTCGAGCGCCACCCGCCACGGCACCGGGTCGCGGTCGTCGCCGCGGGCGGCGGCCGTGATCAGTGGACTCACCGCGCGTAGCAGCTCGGTCCGGGCCGGGGAGGGCCAGGCCTGGTCCACCGCCAGCTGGGCCCGCAGCAGGAGCAGGTCCGGGTCGTGCGGAGCGGCCGCGGCCCAGTCGCCCAGCCACTCGGCCCGGGACCGGGCGAAGAGGGCGATCCGGTGCACGTACCGGTCCCGGGCCTCCCACTCGGCCGCGGCTCTGGTGCCGGCCAGCAGCCGGGCGGCGGGCCGGTACTCGCCCCGGCCGGCCGCGACCAGCACGGGGGCGAGCCGCTCGTCGGGCGCGTCGAGGAATACCTCGTCGTCGGCCGGCAGCGGGCCGAGGGCGGGGCGCGGGGTGGTCCTTGCCGTCCGCGCGGAACGGAACAGCACACGCAGCGAAGCCATGGTGTCGCCATTGAAAGTCGGCAGGTCGGGCGGGCGCCAGACCACCAGGCCAATTCCGTGAAAGTTGTAGCGTTCCAGGTCAAGGAAAGGCAAAAGGTGACTGGTGCTCATCTAGGTGACTGGTGCTCATCTGTGGGGTACCTGTCGGCCGTACCCGTCGCGCTAGACGCGCCTCAGCAGCCGCGTGGCCCCCGCCGCGACCGTCGTCGCCAGGATCCAGCCCAGCAGGATCATCACGGCGGCCGCCCACTGCCAGCCGCCGCTCAGGCGCCACTGGCCGACCTGGCCCAGATCGATCACCGGCAGCAGCAGGTCCAGGACGAACAGCGCGGGGTCCCAGACCGGATGCCCGCCGGCGGTCATCGGCGGATGCGGGGCGTGCGCGAAGGCGAGCGTGCCCGCCGCCCACAGCACGGCCATCCACACCGCCGCCCGGCCCGGCCGGTAGCCGTAGGCCACCGTCAGGTCCTGCACGTACCCCCACAGTTTGGCGGCGACCGGCAGCGTCTCGCGGCGCCGGCGCTGCTTGGCGAGCTGCACCTCGCGCGCGTCCTCGTCCTCGCCGGCGGCCCGCAGCACGGTCGCCAGCCGCTCGTACGGCTCCGGGTTGTACTCGGCGGTCGCCGCCGCCACCCAGTCCAGCCGCCGGGTCAGCGGGAACGGTCCCTGCGGAACCAGGTTCTCGTAGCCGAAGCCGCCCATGTGCAGCCGGCCGGGCCCCGGCCAGCTGGTCGCCCGGTCCACCAGGTTCACCGTCCGGGCGCCCGACAGCACCACCCGGCCGCGCTCTGGTTCCTCCCCGAGGAACCGCAGCTCCGGCGCCTGCACCCGGCGCAGCGACAGCTCATGGTCGTCCGTGAAGGCGAAGCGCGCCCGCTCCAGGTCGACGGCGTCCCCGAACCGTCCGTCGTCCAGCCGGACCCCGCCCTGGCACTCGAAGCGCTGGATCCGGGTGCCGCGCGCCGGGGTGGTGCCGCTCAGCCAGGGGCCGCCCACTCCGGCCGGGGTCAGGTACAGCGTGCGGCCGACGGTCAGCTGCGGCGCGTTCAGCGCGAACCGCCCGTTGGGATTGCGCAGCCGCGCCCCGCGCAGGCTCAGCGAGACGCCCACCTTGGCGCTGCGCAGGCTCAGCTCCCCGTACGACTCCAGGAGCTCCGCCTGCAGGTCCTGCCCGACCGTCATGCCGTCCGCCGCGATCGACCGTCCGCTGCGGTCCCGGTAGACCACCGCCTGGTTCAGCAGCAGATCGGTGCCGATGTGCGCGTCGGTCAGCCGGACCCCGCCGAGGAAGCGGCAGCGCGGCAGATGCAGGTCGCCCTCGGTGCGCACCCGGGCCGCCTCCAGACGTGGGACCGCGCAGTCGACCAGCCGCACGGTGGTGAAGTGCGCCTCCGGCAGCAGCACCTCGTCGTCGAACCGGCAGCCGCGCAGCTCCACGTACGGAGTGACCGTGCCGCCCGCCAGGTCCAGGGCGCCGGTGATCCGCAGACCGGCCAGCTTCATCGCGGCCACCCGCCCCGCCAGCGCCTGCGGCCCGTCGAGCAGCAGCCAGCAGACGATCCGCGCCCGTACGGTCCGCTCCGGCCCCCAGGGGTGGCCGCCGTGCGGATCGTCCGTCTGCGCGTCGCCGCTGCTCAGGTCGTACACACTGCCGTTGCGGAAGGCCTGCCACATGCCGGCCTCGGCCGCGGTCAGATCGTCCGGCAGCTCTCCGTCCCGGACCCCCTCGGTCACGGCACTTCCTTCTTCCTCGGCTACTCGACAGTCGCGTGTTCGCCCACCGGTGATGCCCGGTCCGTCACCCCTCGAACACAAGAAGTGAAGGTGATCTTCCGGGTTCCGGCCAGGCTATGTACCGGCCGTCGGCTCACGTTCTGTATCAGCCATTGATACGCGCGGACGGGCCCCGAGTGCCGTCTGAGAGAATTGAGCCCGTGATCTCCCGAATCGATCTGCGCGGTGACGCCCTCCCCGAGGGACTCGCCCTGCGCGACCTGCTGCCCCGAGCCGACTTCGACGTCTCGGCCGCCCTGGAGAAGGTGCGTCCGATCTGCGAGGCCGTGCATCATCGGGGCGACGCGGCGCTGATCGACTTCGCCGAGAAGTTCGACGGGGTCACCCTGGAGCAGGTCCGGGTCCCGGCCGAGGCCCTGGCCAAGGCGCTTCGGGAGCTGGACCCGGCCGTGCGCGCGGCCCTGGAGGAGTCCATCCGGCGCGCCCGTCTGGTCCACCGCGAGCAGCGCCGTACGAGCCACACCACCCAGGTCGTGCCCGGCGGGTCCGTGACCGAGAAGTGGGTGCCCGTGGAGCGCGTCGGGCTGTACGCGCCCGGCGGCCGGTCGGTCTACCCGTCCTCCGCGGTCATGAACGTGGTGCCCGCGCAGGAGGCCGGTGTCGAGTCCATCGCGCTCGCCTCGCCCGCCCAGGCGGAGTTCGGCGGGCTGCCGCACCCCACGATCCTCGCCGCCTGCGCCCTGCTCGGCGTCGACGAGGTGTACGCGGCCGGCGGCGCCTCCGCCGTCGCGATGTTCGCGTACGGCACCGAGTCCTGCCCGCCCGTCACCATGGTCACCGGCCCCGGGAACATCTGGGTCGCCGCCGCCAAGCGCTACTTCACCGGCCGGATCGGCATCGACGCCGAGGCCGGCCCCACCGAGATCGCGGTCCTCGCGGACGCCACCGCCGACCCGGTGCACGTCGCCGCCGACCTGATCAGCCAGGCCGAGCACGACCCGCTGGCCGCCGCCGTCCTGGTCACCGACTCATTGGACCTCGCCGACGCGGTGGCCAAGGAGCTGGAACCGCAGGTCGCGGCCACCAAGCACGTCGACGACCGGATCGTGCCGGCCCTGCGGGGCAGGCAGTCCGCGATCGTCCTGGTCGACGGCGTCGAGGAGGGCCTGCGGGTCGTCGACGCGTACGGCGCCGAACACCTGGAGATCCAGACCGCCGACGCCGCCGCGGTGGCCGGCCGGGTGCGCAACGCGGGCGCGGTCTTCGTCGGGCCCTGGGCCCCGGTCTCCCTCGGCGACTACGCGGCCGGCTCCAACCACGTGCTGCCCACCGGCGGCTGCGCCTGCCACTCCTCCGGGCTGTCCGTGCAGTCCTTCCTGCGCGGCATCCACATCGTCGACTACACCGAGGACGCGCTGGCCGAGGTCGCGCACCACGTGGTCACGCTGGCGGACGCGGAGGACCTGCCGGCACACGGCGCGGCGATCAAGGCGAGGTTCGGGTGGAAGGTACCGGCGAGCAAGTGAACTTCGGAATCGACGATCTCCCCGTACGGGACGAGCTGCGCGGCAAGTCCCCCTACGGCGCGCCCCAGTTGGACGTCACCGTACGGCTGAACACCAACGAGAACCCCTACCCGCTGCCCGAGCCGCTGGTCGAGCGGATCGTCGAGCGGGTGCGCGAGGCCGCCCGGGACCTGAACCGCTACCCCGACCGGGACGCGGTCCAGCTCCGCACCGAGCTGGCCAGGTACCTGACCAGGACCGGCAACCACCCGCTCGCCCTGGAGAACGTGTGGGCCGCCAACGGCTCCAACGAGGTCATCCAGCAGCTGTTGCAGACCTTCGGCGGCCCCGGCCGGACCGCGATCGGCTTCGAGCCGTCGTACTCGATGCACTCGCTGATCGCCCGCGGCACCGGCACGGGCTGGATCTCCGGACCGCGTGAGGACGACTTCACCCTCGACGTGGCGGCCGGCACCCGCGCGATCGCCGAGCACCGGCCCCACGTCGTGTTCATCACGACCCCCAACAACCCCACGGGCAACGCGGTGCCCGCCGAGACGGTCCTCGCGCTGTACGACGCGGCCCAGGCGGCCCGGCCGTCCATGGTGATCGTCGACGAGGCGTACGTCGAGTTCAGCCACGGCGACTCGCTGCTGCCGCTGCTCGAAGGTCGGCCGAATCTCGTCGTCTCGCGGACCATGTCGAAGGCCTTCGGCGCGGCCGGGCTGCGCCTCGGCTACCTCGCCGCGCACCCCGCGGTGGTGGACGCCGTGCAGCTCGTCCGGCTGCCGTACCACCTGTCGGCGATCACCCAGGCGACCGCGCTGGCCGCCCTCGAGCACACCGACACGCTGCTGAAGTACGTCGAGCAGCTGAAGACCGAACGGGACCGGCTGGTCGCCGAGATGCGGGCGATGGGCCTGGAGGTCACCGAGTCCGACGCCAACTTCGTGCAGTTCGGGCGGTTCGAGGACCCGCACCGCGTCTGGCAGCGGATTCTCGACCACGGGGTCCTGGTCCGCGACAACGGCGTGCCCGGCTTCCTGCGGGTGTCCGCCGGAACCCCCGAGGAGAACGACGCGTTTCTCGACGCGGTACGTGAAGTCAAGAAGGAGCTGGACGCATGACCCGCGTAGGGCGCGTGGAGCGCACCACCAAGGAGACCTCGGTCCTGGTCGAGATCGACCTCGACGGCACCGGGAAGACCGACGTCGCCACCGGTGTCGGCTTCTACGACCACATGCTCGACCAGCTCGGCCGGCACGGACTGTTCGATCTCACCGTGAAGACCGACGGCGATCTGCACATCGATTCGCACCACACCATCGAGGACACCGCCCTCGCCCTCGGCGCCGCCTTCAAGCAGGCGCTCGGCGACAAGGTCGGCATCTACCGCTTCGGCAACTGCACGGTCCCGCTGGACGAGTCCCTCGCCCAGGTCACGGTCGACCTGTCCGGCCGCCCGTACCTCGTCCACACGGAGCCGGAGCAGATGGCCCCGATGATCGGTGAGTACGACACCACCATGACCCGGCACATCCTGGAGTCCTTCGTGGCCCAGGCCCAGGTCGCACTCCATGTGCACGTGCCCTATGGGCGCAACGCACATCACATCGTGGAATGCCAGTTCAAGGCGCTCGCCAGGGCGCTGCGTTACGCCTCCGAGCGCGACCCGCGCGCGGTCGGCATCCTCCCCTCGACGAAGGGCGCGCTGTAAAGCCATGACCGGGCTGTCCACCATACTGATCGTCGTCGGCCTCTTCCTGGTCGGCGGAATCATCTCCTTCGTCAAGCAGAAGATGCCCACCAGCCTGATCGTGCTGCTGTCGATCGGCGCCGCGATGTGCCTGGTGGCGGGCGTCGTGAGGCTGGAGGTGTGGAATTGAGCGGATCCGCCAAGAAGGTCGTCGTCTTCGACTACGGCTTCGGGAACGTCCGGTCCGCCGAGCGCGCCCTCGCCCGCGCCGGGGCCGACGTCGAGATCACCCGTGACTTCGACGAGGCGATGAACGCGGACGGGCTGCTGGTGCCCGGCGTCGGCGCCTTCGCCGCCTGCATGGAGGGCCTGCGCGGGGTCCGCGGGGACTGGATCATCGACCGGCGGCTGTCCGGAGGACGGCCGGTGATGGGCATCTGCGTCGGCATGCAGATCCTGTTCGCCCGCGGCATCGAGCACGGCGTGGAGACCGAGGGTCTCGAGGAGTGGCCCGGCTCGGTCGAGCCGCTGCAGGCCGAGATCGTGCCCCACATGGGCTGGAACACCGTGGACGCACCGGCCGGCTCCGAGCTGTTCGCGGGCCTGGACGCCGACGCCCGCTTCTACTTCGTGCACTCCTACGCCGTCCGGGACTGGTCGCTGGAGACGCACAACCCGTCGCTGCGGGCCCCGCTCGTGACCTGGTCGACGCACGGCAAACCGTTCGTGGCCGCCGTGGAGAACGGCGCGCTGTGGGCCACCCAGTTCCACCCCGAGAAGTCCGGCGACGCCGGCGCCCAGCTCCTCACCAACTGGATCGGAACACTGTGAGCACGCTCGAACTCCTCCCCGCCGTCGACGTCCGCGACGGGCAGGCCGTCCGCCTCGTGCACGGCGAGTCGGGAACCGAGACCTCCTACGGCTCGCCCCTGGAGGCCGCCCTCGCCTGGCAGCGGTCGGGTGCCGAGTGGCTGCACCTGGTCGACCTGGACGCCGCGTTCGGCACCGGTGACAACCGCGAGCTGATCGCCGAGGTCGCCCGCGCGATGGACATCAAGGTGGAGCTGTCCGGCGGGATTCGCGACGACGCCTCGCTGGCCGCCGCGCTGGCCACCGGCTGCCGCCGGGTGAACCTCGGCACGGCCGCCCTGGAGAGCCCGGAGTGGGTCGCCAAGGTCATCGCCGAGCACGGCGACCAGATCGCGGTGGGTCTGGACGTCAAGGGCACCACCCTGCGCGGCCGCGGCTGGACCCGCGACGGCGGCGACCTCTACGAGACGCTGGCCCGCCTCGACCAGGAGGGCTGCGCGCGGTACGTCGTCACCGACATCGCCAAGGACGGCACTCTCCAGGGCCCGAACCTGGAGCTCCTGAGGAACGTCTGCGCGGCGACGGACCGGCCGGTCGTGGCCTCCGGCGGCGTGTCGTCGCTGGACGACCTCCGTGCGCTGGCCGGGCTGGTGCCCCTCGGCGTCGAGGGCGCCATCGTCGGAAAGGCCCTGTACGCCAAGGCGTTCACCCTGGAAGAAGCACTGGAGGCGGTGGCCCCGTGAGTGAGCTGCGACGTGTCGTGACGGGCGCCCCGTGGGAGGATGCCTTCGGGTACTCCCGCGCGGTGGAACTGCCCAACGGGCTGGTGCTGGTCGCCGGCTGCACCTCGATAGTGGACGGCGAGATCGCCGGGGGCGGTCCCTACGAGCAGACCGTCAACGCCTTCAACGTCGCGTTCGCGGCGCTCGGGCAGCTGGGGCTCGGCCGTGACGATGTGGTGCGGACGCGTATGTACGTCACCCACGCACGGGACGTGGACGATGTCGGGCGCGCCCACAAGGAGCTGTTCGACACCGTCCGGCCGGTCGCATCCATGATCATCGTCTCCGGCTTCGTGGACCCCAGCCTGGTCGTCGAGGTCGAGGTGGAGGCATACCGGCGGGAGGCCACGGCATGACCCTCGCGGTCCGAGTCATCCCCTGCCTGGACGTGGACAACGGCCGGGTCGTCAAGGGCGTCAACTTCCAGAACCTGCGCGACGCGGGCGACCCGGTCGAGATGGCCAAGGTGTACGACGCGGAGGGCGCCGACGAGCTGACCTTCCTGGACATCACCGCGTCCTCCGGCGACCGCGAGACCACCTACGACGTGGTGCGCCGCACCGCCGAGCAGGTCTTCATCCCGCTGACCGTCGGCGGCGGTGTGCGCACCGCCGAGGACGTCGACAAGCTGCTGCGGGCGGGCGCCGACAAGGTGGGCGTCAACACCGCGGCGATCGCCCGCCCGGAGCTGATCCGGGAGATCGCGGAACGCTTCGGCCGGCAGGTCCTGGTCCTGTCGGTGGACGCCCGCCGCACCCCCGGGGGCACCTTCGAGGTCACCACCCACGGCGGCCGCCGCGGCACCGGCATCGACGCGGTCGAGTGGGCGCACCGGGCCGCCGAGCTGGGCGCGGGCGAGATCCTGCTCAACTCGATGGACGCCGACGGCACCAAGGACGGCTACGACCTGGAGATGATCACGGCCGTCCGCAAGCAGGTCACCGTCCCGGTCATCGCCTCGGGCGGTGCCGGCAAGCTGGCCGACTTCGCCCCGGCCGTCGGCGCGGGCGCGGACGCCGTCCTCGCAGCCTCCGTCTTCCACTTCGGCGACCTGCGCATCGGCGAGGTCAAGCAGACCCTGCGCGCGGCGGGCCACCTGGTGCGCTGACACCCGGCGAGCCGTCCCGCCGGGGGAGTGTCAGTCCTTCGGCTGGGCGAGCTGGATCAGGTTGCCGACCGTGTCGTCCAGGACGGCTGCGATCACCGGGCCCTGTTCCTGGGGCTCGTGCTCGAAGCGGACGCCGAGGGCGCGCAGCCGGTCGTGCTCCGCCTTGATGTCGTCGACCGAGAAGACGATGGCCGGCAGGCCCGCCTCGTACACGGCCTTGCGGTAGGGCTCCGCGATGGCGCCCTGGCCGGGCTCCAGGAGCAGCTGGAGGTCCGGCTGGGCGCCGCCGGGCGCGCCGACCGTGATGAACAGGGTGCCGCCGCCGAGGTCCAGCCGGGTGCGGGTCTCGAAGCCGAGGACATCGGTGTAGAAGGCGTGCGCCGCGACCACGTCGTCGACGTAGACGCTGGTCATCGCGACCTTGATCATCGCCGGCTCCTCAGATGCCCAGCTGCTTGGACTCGTGCAGCTTGGCGATCGCGTTCTCGTCGCCGTCCAGCGCGACCTTCGCCGCGTTCTGCCGGCCGAAGGCGAACATCAGCAGCTCGGAGGGCTCGCCGGTCACCGTCACCACCGGGGCGCCGCGATGGGCGACGGCCGTCTGGCCGTCCGGACGGCGCAGCACCAGACCCGTCGGCACGCCCCTGCCCAGCAGCCGGGCGGTGCGCTCCAGACGGGACCACAGGGCGTCCTGGAAGACGGGGTCCAGCTCGCGCGGCGACCAGTCCGGCTGGGCGCGGCGGACGTCCTCGGTGTGGACGTAGAACTCCACCGTGTTCGCCGCCTCGTCGATCTGCTTGAGCTGGAACGGCGAGAACCGCGGCGGCCCGGTACGGATCAGCTGGATCAGCTCCTCGTACGGCTTGGCGGCGAACTCGGCCGTCACCTTCTCCAGGCGTGGCGCGAGCTGCTTGAGCAGCGCGCCCCCGGCCGCGTCCGGCCGCCGTTCGCGCACCACCACGTGTGCGGCGAGATCACGGGTCACCCAGCCCTCGCAGAGGGTCGGCTCCTCGGGACCGGCGGTCTCCAAGAGGTCGGCGAGCAGAAGCCGTTCACGCTTGGCGAAGGTCGACATGCTGCCAGCCTAAGGCCCCGCGCACGGTCCGGACAGTGGACACGGTCCGTGACTGTCGGCGCCGCGCGGCACAATGGCACCCATGACCAGTACGACCGGTACGCCCCCGCCCAGCGGCCTCGCCCCGGAGGTCGCCGCCCGCCTCAAGCGCAGCGCCGACGGCCTCGTGCCCGCCATCGCCCAGCAGTACGACACGGGCGAGGTACTGATGCTCGGCTGGATGGACGACGAGGCGCTGCACCGCACCCTCACCACCGGCCGCTGCACCTACTGGTCGCGCAGCCGCCAGGAGTACTGGGTCAAGGGCGACACCTCCGGCCACTTCCAGTGGGTCAGGTCCGTCGCCCTCGACTGCGACGCCGACACCCTGCTGGTCAAGGTCGACCAGGTGGGCGCCGCCTGCCACACCGGCGACCGCACCTGCTTCGACGCCGACGTGCTCCTCGAGGACGGCGCCGGTTCCGGCGTCCCGGCCTCCGGTCAGTAAGGTCTGCCGCCATGGAACTGGAGACCTTCCGCAAGCTGGCGACCGACCGGCGTGTCATCCCGGTCACCCGCAAGCTCCTCGCCGACGGCGACACCCCGGTCGCGCTCTACCGCAAGCTCGCCGCCGAGCGCCCCGGCACCTTCCTGCTGGAGTCCGCCGAGAACGGCCGCACGGCGTACCAGTGGTCCCGGTACTCCTTCGTGGGCGTCCGCTCCGCGGCCACCCTCACCGCCCGGGACGGCCAGGCCCACTGGCTCGGTGCCCCACCGGTCGGCGTTCCCGTCGACGGCGACCCGCTGACCGCCCTGCGCGCCACCATCGAGGCCCTGCACACCCCGCACACGGAGGACCTGCCCCCGTTCACCGGCGGCATGGTCGGCTACCTCGGCTACGACATCGTGCGCCGCCTGGAGAAGATCGGCCCGGGGGAGCGGGACGACCTGGGGCTGCCCGAGCTGACCATGCTCCTCACCAGCGACCTCGCGGTGATGGACCACTGGGAGGGCTCGGTCCTGCTGATCGCCAACGCGATCAACCACAACGACCTCGACACCGGCGTCGACGAGGCCTACGCCGACGCGATCGCCCGCCTGGACGCCATGGAGGCGGACCTCTCCCGCCCGGTCGCCCAGCCCCCGGCCGCCCTGCCCCCCTCCGAACTTCCCGAGTACACCGCCCTGTGGGGCGGCCCCGACTTCAAGGCGGCGGTCGAGGACATCAAGGAGCGCATCCGCGCGGGCGAGGCCTTCCAGGTGGTCCCCTCGCAGCGCTTCGAGACCCCGTGCACGGCCGGCGCGCTGGACGTCTACCGCGTGCTGCGGGCCACCAACCCCTCGCCGTACATGTACCTGCTCCGCTTCGAGGGCTTCGACGTCGTGGGATCCAGCCCGGAGGCCCTGGTCAAGGTCGAGGACGGGCGGGCCATGGTCCACCCCATCGCCGGCACCCGGCCGCGTGGGGCCACCCCGCGCGAGGACCAGGACCTCGCCGACGAGCTGCTGGCCGACCCCAAGGAGCGGGCCGAGCACCTGATGCTCGTCGACCTCGGCCGCAACGACCTGGGACGGGTCTGCGAGCCGGGCTCCGTCGAGGTCGTCGACTTCATGTCCGTCGAGCGGTACTCGCACGTCATGCACATCGTCTCGACGGTCACCGGAAAGGTCGCCGAGGACCGCACGGCCTTCGACGTCCTCACCGCCTGCTTCCCGGCCGGCACCCTCTCCGGCGCCCCCAAGCCCCGCGCGATGCAGATCATCGACGAACTGGAGCCGTCCAGAAGGGGGTTGTACGGCGGCTGCGTCGGCTACCTCGACTTCGCGGGCGACTCCGACACCGCCATCGCCATCCGTACCGCCCTGCTGCGGGACGGCACCGCCTACGTCCAGGCGGGCGCAGGCATCGTCGCCGACTCCGACCCGGACGCGGAGGACCAGGAGTGCCGGAACAAGGCCGCGGCGGTGCTGCGCGCGGTGCACACGGCCAACAGACTGGGCAAGTAGGGCGCTTCTCACCCAACCCCGGGTGACCGTTCGCCCGGGGTTCAAGCCATAGTGGAGTACGTGACTGCTGCTCCTCACCCCCGTTCCGAAGCCGCCGCGCACAGCGGGTCCGGCCGCCGCAGCCTCGCCGTGGCGCTGTTGTTCGGCGCACTCGGCGCGGCCGTCGCCCTGCTGTCCACCCGGCAGCGCTGGGCGGAAGGCACCGCGACGGTGGCCGGTGGCGCCTTCCCGCTGACCGCCAAGGGCAGCGACGTCACGGGCGTTCCCGCGGCCCTCGCCATAGTGGGCCTCGCCGCGCTCGTCGCCGTCTTCGCCGTCCGCAGGGCCGGCCGCTTCCTGGTCTCCGGGCTCCTCGCCCTCTCCGGCGCCGGCATCGTCCTCGCCGCCCTGGCGGGCGCCTCCGACGGCTCCGCGCTGGACGAGCGGGCCGCCGAGGCCAGCGGCGACACCTCCGCCACGGTCGACGCCCTCAGCCACACCGGCTGGCCCTACGTCGCCGTGGCCGGCGGCGCGCTCATCCTGATCGCCGGACTGCTCGCACTGCGCTACGGCCGCCTCTGGCCGGCCATGTCCGGCCGCTACGAGCGCGGCACGGGTGCGCAGCGGCCGCGCCGCGCGCCCAAGCCGGTCGATCCCGACCGTCCCGAGGACATCTGGAAGGCCCTGGACCGGGGCGAGGATCCCACTGGCGCGTAGCGCCTCGTTCGGGGGCGTCCTTGTCCAAGGGCACGAGGGCGCCGACCCGCGGGCGCCGGAAACCGATGTGGCGCATCAGACGCCACCCCTGCTCCCGGCACACCCGTGCGTACGGGACAATGGAGCAAGAGCGTCCGGAACGGACCCGTACGAGCGCGGCCACGGACGGCACGTACGACACGCACCAGCTAACGAGGAGCAAGTCATGGCGGGCAGCAGCCACGGTCACACCCCGGCCGCCTGGACGGGCGTCACCATCGCCTTCATCGGTTTCTGCGTCGCGGGCGCCTTCATGGTGATGGCCCAGCCGCTCGGCTTCTGGGCCGGCATGGTGATCGTGGTCCTCGGCGGCGTGGTCGGCATGATCATGCGCGCCATGGGCCTCGGCATGCCGAAGCAGACCGCTCTGGTGACGCGTACGGCCCCGGCCGCCACCCGCGAGCCGGTGGGTGCCGAGAGCTGACGAGCAGCGTCTTGCGAGGGGCGTCCCGAACCGTCGGGACGCCCCTCGCGCGCGCGTGCCGACCGTAGGGGGCACAATGCGAGGCGTGAACGCCGACACCTCCAGCGCGGCCGCCCCGGCGCCGCCCTCCCTGCGCGCGCGGCTGGCCGTGCCCGCCGGGGTGCTGGCCGCCGTCGTCGGGGCCTTCGCCTACGTCGGCACGGTCGACCCCAACCAGGCCGGCCACTACCCGGTCTGCCCCCTCTACCGGCTCACCGGCCTGTACTGCCCCGGCTGCGGCGGCCTGCGCAGCGCGCACGCCTTCGTCCACGGCGACCTCCTGGCCGCGCTGCGGGACAACGCGGCGGGCGTGGCCGCCTATCTGGCCTTCGCCGTGGTGTGGACCGTCTGGGTGGTGCGCGCGGTACGCGGCCGGCCGGTGCGGATCGAACTCACACCGGTGCCGATGTGGACCCTGGGCGCGTTGCTGCTGGTCTTCACCGTTGTCCGGAACCTGCCGGTCGGCGGCTGGTTGCATCCTTGATCGACTGGCGAACGTCCAGGTAGAGGGGACCGCCGGCGGCCGGATGCGAGGTCGGTGCCCTCCTGCGGATACCATCGGTATGACCATGGGTTTTGACCCTCACGGGTTGTGACCCACTCGGAAGAACCGCCCGGAACGGAAGGGGACCGCTCGCGTGAGTGTGCTCGACGAGATCATCGACGGAGTCCGTGCCGACCTCGCGGAGCGGCAGGCGCGCGTCAGCCTCGACGAGCTCAAGGAACGCGCGGCGAAGGCCCCGGCGGCCAAGGACGGCGTGGCCGCCCTGCGCGGCGAGGGCGTCAAGGTGATCTGCGAGGTCAAGCGATCCAGCCCGTCCAAGGGCGCGCTGGCCGCGATCGCCGACCCGGCCGGGCTCGCCGCCGACTACGAGGCGGGCGGCGCGGCCGTCATCTCGGTCCTGACCGAGCAGCGCCGATTCGGCGGCTCGCTGGCCGACCTGGAGGCGGTCCGGTCCCGCGTGGACATCCCGGTCCTGCGCAAGGACTTCATCGTCACGTCGTACCAGCTGTGGGAGGCCCGCGCGTACGGCGCCGACCTGGCGCTGCTGATCGTCGCCGCCCTCGACCAGCCGGCCCTGGAGTCGCTGATCGAGCGCGCGGTCTCCATCGGCCTCACCCCGCTCGTCGAGGTGCACGACGAGGACGAGATCGAGCGCGCGGTCGACGCGGGCGCCAAGGTGATCGGCGTCAACGCGCGTGACCTGAAGACCCTGGAGGTCGACCGCTCCACCTTCGAGCGGGTCGCCCCGGAGATCCCCGACACCGTCGTCAAGGTCGCCGAGTCCGGCGTCCGCGGCCCGCACGACCTGATCGCCTACGCCAACGCGGGCGCCGACGCGGTCCTGGTCGGCGAGTCCCTGGTGACCGGCCGCGACCCCAAGTCGGCGGTGGCCGACCTGGTGGCGGCGGGCGAACACCCCGCGCTGCGGCACGGCCGGGGCTGATCACCCGCTAGGCTGGCAGTGATGACTCCCACCGCGACGACCATGGACCGGCACGCCCGCCTCGCGCGCGGCTGCCGCCCCAGGGGCTGCCGAGCCCCCGCGAGGCGTGTCCACGGCCGCCGGGTGCGGTACGTCATCGGTGACGAACCCGGGCAGGTGAACGGCCGTCGATGGCAGCGCGCCCTCAGGGGCGCGGGGCAGTATGTGCGGCTACGCCGCGCAGGCGCGAGCAACCACTGACGGCTCGCGGCCATCCGACATGTCTCCGCCCCCACGGCGAACAGTGTCTTTTTCCCACACACTCACCGTGAGGTTTTCGCATGCCCAGCGATTTCTTCTTCCCTGACCCCACCGGCCAGGTGCCCAGCGTCGAGGGCTACTTCGGCGCGTTCGGCGGCAAGTTCATCCCGGAGGCCCTCGTGGCCGCCGTGGACGAGGTCGCCGTCGAGTACGACAAGGCCAAGAACGACCCCGAGTTCGCCCGCGAGCTCGACGACCTGCTGCTCAACTACACGGGCCGTCCGTCCGCGCTCACCGAGGTCCCCCGGTTCGGCGCGGAGGCGGGCGGCGCCCGGATCTTCCTCAAGCGCGAGGACCTCAACCACACCGGCTCGCACAAGATCAACAACGTGCTCGGCCAGGCCCTGCTCACCAGGCGCATGGGCAAGACCCGGGTGATCGCCGAGACCGGCGCCGGCCAGCACGGCGTCGCGACCGCCACCGCCTGCGCGCTGTTCGGCCTCGACTGCACCATCTACATGGGCGAGATCGACACCGAGCGCCAGGCCCTGAACGTGGCCCGGATGCGCATGCTCGGCGCCGAGGTCATCGCCGTGAAGTCCGGCAGCCGCACCCTGAAGGACGCCATCAACGAGGCGTTCCGAGACTGGGTGGCGAACGTCGACCGCACCCACTACCTCTTCGGTACGGTGGCGGGCCCGCACCCCTTCCCGGCCATGGTCCGCGATTTCCACCGGGTCATCGGCGTCGAGGCCCGCCGTCAGCTCCTGGAGCGCGCCGGACGGCTCCCCGACGCGGCGATCGCCTGCGTCGGCGGCGGTTCCAACGCCATCGGCCTCTTCCACGCCTTCATCCCGGACGAGGGCGTCCGTCTCATCGGCTGCGAGCCCGCGGGCCACGGCATCGCCACCGGCGAGCACGCGGCCACCCTCACCGCGGGCGAGCCCGGCATCCTGCACGGCTCCCGGTCCTACGTCCTCCAGGACGAGGAGGGCCAGATCACCGAGCCGTACTCGATCTCGGCCGGTCTGGACTACCCGGGCATCGGCCCGGAGCACTCCTACCTCAAGGACTCCGGCCGCGGCGAGTACCGCGCGGTCACCGACGACGCGGCCATGCAGGCCGTGCGTCTGCTGTCCCGCACCGAGGGCATCATCCCGGCCATCGAGAGCGCGCACGCCCTCGCCGGCGCCCTGGAGGTCGGCAGGGAACTCGGCGAGGACGGGCTGATCGTCGTCAACCTGTCCGGCCGCGGCGACAAGGACATGGACACCGCCGCACGCTACTTCGGGCTGTACGACACCGACGCCGAGGTCGCGGCCGACGCCGCCGACACCGCCGAGATCGAGGGGGACGCCAAGTGAGCGGGAACATGCGACTGCTGAACGACACCCTCGCCGGTGCGAAGTCCGAGGGCCGCGCGGCGCTCATCGCCTACCTCCCGGCCGGGTTCCCGACCGTGACCGGCGGCATCGAGGCGATCAAGGCCGTCCTGGACGGCGGCGCGGACGTCGTCGAGGTCGGGCTGCCGCACAGCGACCCGGTCCTGGACGGTCCGGTCATCCAGACGGCCGACGACATCGCCCTGCGCGGCGGCGTCAAGATCGCTGACGTCATGCGCACGGTCAGGGAGGCCCACACGGCCACCGGCAAGCCGGTCCTCGTCATGACGTACTGGAACCCCATCGACCGCTACGGGGTCGAGCGCTTCACCGCGGAGCTGGCCGAGGCGGGCGGCGCGGGCTGCATCCTGCCCGACCTGCCCGTCCAGGAGTCCGCCCTGTGGCGGGACCACGCGGAGAAGCACGGCCTCGCGACGGTCTTCGTCGTGGCGCCCAGCAGCAGGGACGAGCGGCTCGCGCAGATCACGGCGGCCGGCAGCGGCTTCGTCTACGCGGCCTCCCTGATGGGCGTCACCGGCACCCGTGCGTCGGTCGGCGCACAGGCCCAGGACCTGGTGGAACGCACCCGGGCCACCGGTACGGAACTGCCCGTCTGCGTCGGCCTCGGGGTCTCCGACGCGGCCCAGGCCGCCGAGGTCGCCGGCTTCGCCGACGGCGTGATCGTCGGCTCCGCCTTCGTGAAGCGGATGCTGGACGCGCCGGACGAGGCCGCCGGCCTGGCGGCCGTCCGGGAACTGGCCGGTGACCTGGCCAGGGGCGTGCGCGGACAGGCCGGGGGACCGGCGTAAGGAACACCGCGCATCGGTCGGTCACTCGAACGGGTGGACCTGGGACCGGGGAGGCGCGGTGCGCCTCCCCGGTTCGTTCTGGTGGTGTGAGCGAGAAGAATCGTGACGGAAAGCCGACGGCCCGTGAGCGGCTGGCGGCCGACCGCGAGAAGCAGAAGGCCGCGGAGAAGCGGCGGCGCGCGCTGATCGTGGGCGCGAGCGTCGTCTGCGTCCTGGGCCTGGCCGCGGTGATCGGCGTGGTCGCGGCGAACGCGGGCAAGGACAAGAGCAGCGAGAGTTCCGGGCCGGTCGTGGCGCCCTCGGGAGCACAGGGCAAGGACAGCCTCGCGATCCCGGTCGGCAAGGACGACGCCAAGGCCACGCTCACCGTCTGGGAGGACTTCCGCTGCCCGGCCTGCCAGGCCTTCGAGGCGGCGTACCGGCCGACGCTCCACGAGCTGACCGACTCCGGCAAGCTCAGGATCGAGTACCACCTGGTCACGCTGATCGACGGCAACCTCGGCGGCAGCGGCTCCCGGAACGCGGCCAACGCGGCGGCCTGCGCCCAGGACGCGGGCAAGTTCCGCGACTTCCACGACGCGCTGTACGAGAACCAGCCGAAGGAGACCGACGACGCCTTCTCGAACAACGACAAGCTGATCGGGCTGGCCGGCAAGGTACAGGGCCTGAACACGCCGACGTTCCAGAAATGTGTCAGGGACGGCAAGCACGACGCCTGGGTCGCGAAGTCCAACGAGGCCTTCCAGGCGGCCAAGTTCGGCGGCACCCCGACGGTTCTGCTGGACGGCAAGAACATCTACCAGGACCAGACCATGACCCCGGCCAAGCTGCGGCAGCTCGTGGAGGACGCCAACAAGGGGTGAGCGGGGTAAGCATTTCTCACGCCCCTGTTATGGACCCGTAGCCGGGCTGGTTGCCGTCGGCCCCGTCCGGCACGGTAGCGTCGACCCTGCCATGGAATATCTTGCCTACATTCCCAGCCCTTCGCGCGGAGTGATCAATCTCGGTCCCATTCCGCTGCGCGGCTACGCCTTCTGCATCATCATCGGTGTCTTCGTAGCCGTCTGGCTCGGAAACAGGCGCTGGATCGCCCGGGGCGGGCGGGCCGGCACCGTGGCCGACATCGCCGTCTGGGCCGTACCGTTCGGCCTGGTCGGCGGGCGTCTCTACCACGTGATCACGGACTACGAGCTGTACTTCAGCGAGGGCCGTGACTGGGTCGACGCCTTCAAGGTGTGGCAGGGCGGCCTCGGTATCTGGGGCGCGATCGCGCTCGGTGCGGTGGGCGCCTGGATCGGCTGCCGGCGCCGGGGCATCCCGCTGCCGGCCTACGCCGACGCCATCGCCCCCGGCATCGCCTTCGCGCAGGCGATCGGCCGCTGGGGCAACTGGTTCAACCAGGAGCTGTACGGCCGCGAGACGCATGTGCCGTGGGCCCTGCACATCACCTCGTCCGAGGGCGGCCGGGTTCCCGGCTACTACCATCCGACCTTCCTGTACGAGTCGCTGTGGTGCGTCGGGGTCGGTTTCCTCGTGATCTGGGCCGGCCGCCGCTTCAAGCTGGGGCACGGCCGGGCGTTCGCGCTGTACGTCGCCGCGTACTGCGTGGGCCGTGGCTGGATCGAGTACATGCGCGTCGACGACGCCCACCACGTCCTCGGTCTGCGGCTCAACGACTGGACCGCGATGATCGTGTTCCTGCTCGCGGTGCTGTACCTGGTCCTGTCCGCGAAGAAGCGGCCGGGCCTGGAGGCGGTGGTCGAGCCGGATGCCCCCGACGGGGAGACCGAGGCGGACGCCGCCACCGAGGAGGCCGGTGAGGCCGGTGCGGGTGAGTCCGCCGAGCCCACCGGGTCCACCGACACCGCCGAGGCCGAGGAGGCTCCGGAGACGGAGTCCGCCAAGGAGGAGGACGAGGCCGAGGACGGGGCCGAGGACGGCGCCAAGGACGAGGCGGGGTCGGCGGCAAAGAAGAGCTGACCTGCCACGACACGACGAAGAGGGCGCCCGGATCGAACCGGGCGCCCTCTTCGCGTGCGGGCCGGCGGCGGGAGCCGGCGGGGATCAGCGGCGGTTCAGCAGGGACAGGGTTCTGCGGGCCGTGGCGACGACCGCCGCGTCGATGAAGCTGCCGTCCGGGAGGGCCTGGGCGCCCTGTTCCGTGGTCGCCGCCTTGATGATCTTCTCGGCCTGTTCCAGTTCGGCATGGGTGGGCAGGTAGGCGCGTTCGATGATCGGGAGCTGGCGGGGGTGGATGGCGGCGCGGCCCAGGAACCCCAGGGCGCGGCCACGGGCGCACGAGGTGGCGAGGCCCTTGAGGTCACGGGTGTCCGGGTGGACCGACTGGGGAGGCGGGGCGAGGCCCGCGGCCCGGGCGGCGACCACGATCCGGGAACGGGACCAGTCGAGGCCGATGTCGTCGTACACGCCCAGGTCGGCCTGGAGATCCGCCTCCCCGAGCGAGATGCCGCGCAGGGCGGGGTGGGCGGTGGCGATGGCGTAGGCGTGCTCGATGCCGAGGGCGGATTCGAGCAGTGCGTAGAGCGGGAGGCCGGCGGCCCGGGCCGCGACGTGGTGGATGTCGTCGGGGCCGGTCACCTTGGGCAGGCGCAGGCCGGCCAGGCCCGGGAGGCCCAGCAGGGCCCGGAGGTCGGCCTCGGCCCAGGGGGTGTCCAGGCCGTTGATCCGGACATGCACCGGCGCCGGCTGCGGGTGGGCCAGGAGGTCGGCGGTGGCGGCGCGGGCGCAGTCCTTGCGGTCGGGGGCGACGGCGTCCTCCAGGTCGATCACCACCACGTCCGCGCCGGAGCCCAGCGCCTTGGCGACGACGTGCGGGCGGTCACCGGGAACGTACAGCCAGGTCAGCGGGAAGGGGGCGGGGGTCATACGGCGCCCTCCTCGCGCAGGGCCAGCAGCTGGGCCGGGGTCAGCCCGAGTTCGGCGAGGACCTCGTCGGTGTCGGCACCGTGCGGCCGGCCGGTCCAGCGGATCGCGCCGGGGGTCGAGGAGAGCCGGAAGAGGACGTTCTGCATGCGCAGCGGACCCAGTTCGGGGTCGGGGACGGTGGTGACCGTGTCCAGCGCCAGGTACTGCGGGTCGTCCATCACGTCCCGTACGTCCTGGACGGGGGCGACCGCCGCCTCCGCCTTCTCGAACTCGGCCAGCACCTCGGCACGGGAGCGGACGGCGATCCAGTCGCCGACGGCCGCGTCGAGGACGTCGGAGTGCGCCGCCCGGTCGGCGCCGGTCGCGAACCACGGCTCCTCGATCAGGTCCGGGCGCCCGACCAGCCCCATCACGCGTTCCGCGATCGACTGCGCCGAGGTGGAGACGGCGACCCAGGTCCCGTCCGCCGTACGGTAGGTGTTGCGCGGGGCGTTGTTGGCGGAGCGGTTGCCGGTGCGCTCCTGCACGTAGCCGAGCTGGTCGTACCAGGTGGGCTGGGGGCCGAGGACGGTGAGGATCGGTTCGATGATCGCCATGTCGACGACCTGGCCCTCGCCGGTGCGGTCCCGGGCGGCGAGCGCGGTCATCACGGCGTACGCGGTCGCCAGCGCCGCGATGGAGTCGGCGAGCCCGAACGGCGGCAGTGTGGGCGGGGCGTCCGGATCGCCGGTGATCGCCGCGAAGCCGCTCATCGCCTCGGCGAGGGTGCCGAAGCCGGGGCGGTGGGCGTAGGGACCGAACTGGCCGAAGGCGGTGACCCGGGTCAGGATCAGCCGGGGGTTGGCGGCGGAGAGTTCCTCCCAGCCGAGGTCCCACTTCTCCAGGGTGCCGGGCCGGAAGTTCTCCACGATCACGTCGGCGGTGGCGGCGAGCCGGAGCAGCGTGGCGCGGCCACCCGGCTTGGACAGGTCGAGGGTGATCGTCCGCTTGTTGCGGCCGAGCAGCTTCCACCACAGGCCGATGCCCTGCTTGGCCGGGCCGTGCCCGCGGGAGGGGTCGGGTTTGGCGGGGTGCTCGACCTTGACGACCTCGGCGCCGAAGTCACCGAGCAGGGTCGCGGCGAGGGGGCCGGCGAAGAGGGTGGCGAGGTCGAGGACGCGCAGCCCGGAGAGGGGCTGGGGCTGTGTTGTCGTACTCATGCGGTGTACTGGGCCTCGATCTCCTGACGGTACGGCATGGACGTGGACGCCCCCTCCCGTTGCACGGCGAGCGCGGCCGCGGCCGCCGCCCAGGACAGGGCCTCCCGGATCGGCTTCTCCTCGGCCAGGGCGACCGCGAGGGCGCCGACGAAGGTGTCGCCCGCGCCCGTCGAGTCGACGGCTGTCACCCGGGGTGCCGGGATGACCAGGGGCGCGGCGTCGTGGGTGAGGTAGAGGCTGCCGGCCGCGCCGAGGGTGACGACGACCTGCGGCACCAGATTGAGCAGGGCGGCGGCCGCGTCGCGCGGGTCGGCGCGGTCGGTGAGGACGGCGGCCTCGCGCTCGTTGGCCACCAGCAGGTCGATGTTGTCGAGGAGTTCGGAGGGCAGGGCGCGGGTGGGGGACGGTGTGAGAACGGTCCGGACGCCGTGCCGGCGGGCGGCCTGGGCACCGGCGACGACCGCGGGCAGCGGGATCTCCAGCTGGAGCAGGAGCATGTCGGCGGAGGCGATGACACCCTCGTCGCCGGGGGCGAGATGGTCGACGGTGCCGTTGGCGCCGGGGATCACGACGATCGCGTTGCCGCCCTCCTCGTCCACGACGATGTGCGCGGTGCCGGAGGCGCACTCGATCGTGCGCAGCGAGTCGGTGTCCACGCCGGAGTGTTCGAGGGTCTCCCGCATCCGGACGCCGTAGGCGTCGTGGCCGACCGCGCCGATCATCGAGACGGTGGCGCCGGCGCGGGCGGCGGCGATCGCCTGGTTGGCGCCCTTGCCGCCGGGGACGGTACGGAAGTCCCGTCCGGTCACGGTCTCGCCGAGCTGCGGGGCCTTCTCGACGTACGCGACGAGGTCCATGTTCGTGCTGCCGAGTACGGCGATATGGGTCATGGGCGGGTCGCCTCCAGGTGGATGAGGTGGGCGAGGGTGTCGAAGCCGGTCCCGTCGAAGCCGCCGACGGAGGTGGCGAGCCGGTTCTTGAGCGGGGTCGTCCAGCGGTCGGGAAGGGCCTCGGGGTCGCCGGCGAGCAGTCCGGCGACGGAACCGGCCGTCGCGCCGTTCGAGTCGGTGTCCCAGCCGCCGCTCACCGCCCGGCAGACGGAGCCGGTGAAGTCGCCGTCCGCGTGGGTGAGGGCGGCGGCGATCAGCGCGGTGTTGGGGACGGCGTGCACCCAGTGGTGGGTGGGGGAGTGGGTGCGGTGGAGTTCGTCCACGACCGTCTCGAAGTCCTCGTGGGACTCGGCCAGCCGGATCGCCCGGTCGATCGCCTGCGCCAGCCGGGAGCGGGGCGGGATCACCGTGCGGCCGGAGCGCAGGCAGGCGTGGACGTCGCGGGTTCCCCCGGCGGCGGTGGCGATGGTGGCCGCCGTGAACATGGCCGCGTAGACGCCGTTGGCCGTGTGGGTGAGGGTGGCGTCGCGATGGGCCTGTTCGGCCGCGGCGGCCGGGTCGCCGGGGTTGGTCCAGCCGTGCACGTCGGCGCGGATCAGGGCGCCGATCCACTCGCGGAAGGGGTTGCGGTGGCGGGCGGTGTGCGGGGGTTCGACGCCGGTGAGGAGGTTGCGGTAGGCGATGCGCTCGGCGGTGAAGGTGCGTCCGGCGGGCAGTTCGTCGAGCCAGAGGGCGGCCACGTCGGTGGTGGTGAAGCCCCGGGTGCGGCGCTGGAGCAGGAGGAGGTTGAGGAGGGGGTAGTTGAGGTCGTCGTCCTCGGGCATGCCGTCGATGTTCTCGGCGAGGGAGGTGGCGGCCGAGCGGCGGTTCCAGGGGTGGGCGGCGAGGAGGCCGGCGGGGACGCCACGTGCGGTGAAGTAGTGGTGGAGGGGCCAGTTGGCGGTGGCCCGGGCGAGGTCGCGGATGGCGTGGAGGGGGAGTTTCTCGACGGGTTTGCCGAGCAGGCACCCGACGGCCCGGCCGAGCCAGGCGGCGTGGTAGGCGCGGGGGGAGGGGACGGGCGCCCCGTCAGGGGTGCGGGGAACTGCGCGATCAGCGCCCGCGTGGCCGCAGCCGCACGACGGTTGGCAGGACCCTCCCCCGTGCGCGTACGGCCACTGCGGACACAGCGCCTTGATCTCCTCCAGATCCGTCGGCTCGTTCAACCCGCTCGGCAGGTCTGCGAGTTCGTCCAGCAGGTCCTCCGCCAGCTGGCGCAGATAGCGGGACGCCCGGTGCGGCGACGCCCCCGCCCGGTCCGGCGCCTCCGCGCCCCCCGCCGCCCTCCAGCGTGCCTCGACGGCGCCGGGCTCCCGCCCGTCCTGGCGGGCCTGGCGGATCTCGTGGCCCAGCAGGTCCTCCGGCTGGACCCAGGTCAGGCGGAGCAACTCGGGCCTCCGAGGCGGGCGAAGGACTCCTCGTGGGCGCGTCGGCGTTCCGTGTCGCGGGTGAAGATCTCCCTGGTCACGGCGGCCAGCGCGCGGGGCGGCTCCCAGAGGTCGAGGCGGCTCGCCTCGGCGACGGGCTTCGACCACTCCTCGGGCACGGCGGAGCCCAGCGCACCGGCGATGGCACCGGCCATCGTCGCGATCGAGTCGCAGTCCCGGCCGTAGTTGACGGCGCCGAGGACGGCGTGCCGGTAGTCGCCGCCGGCCACCAGCAACATGCCGAGCGCGACCGGGAGTTCCTCGATCGCGTGGAGTCGGGAGGGGCGGCGGGCCCCCAGCGAGGGGGCACGGTAGTCGGCACCGACCGTGTCGTAGGGGGTGACCGCTTCCCGGAGGGGGGTGAGAGCGGACTCGAAGTCGCTGTGGTGCGCGGCCGCTTCACAGACCTCCTCGATCGCCGTTCGCGTGCCGTCCTTCGCCAGGGACAGGCACACGGCGACGACGGAGTCCGGTGTCGCCCCCGGCGCGGCGGCGGCCGCCACCGCCGCCGCGAAGACGCCCGCCGCCTCCCTGCCGTAGGACGACTGGTGGGCGCCGGCGATGTCCAGCGCCTCGGCGTACGCGGCCCGCGGGTTCGCCGCGTTGACCAGGCCGACCGGGGCCATGTACATCGCCGCGCCGCAGTTGACGATGTTGCCGGTGCCGGCCTCGCGGGGGTCGACGTGGCCGTAGTGCAGGCGGGCCGCCAGCCACTTCTCGGCGAGGAAGACCCGGTGGAGCGGGATGGTCTCGGTCTCCAGTTCCGGGATCCAGCGGGGGTTGGTCATCAGGTCCGGGACCAGGTGGTCGGCGATCGCGTACGCGTCGAGGTGGTCGCGGACGCGGTCGTACACCCGTACCAGCGCATGGGTCATCAAGGTGTCGTCGGTGACGTGCCCGTCACCCTTGTGGTACGGGGCGATGGGGCGGGCGGTGCGCCAGGCGTCGCCGTTCCAGGGGCCGACGATGCCGTGCACGCGGCCCCCGTGGCGTTCCAGGATCTGGTCGGCGGAGTAGCCCTCGACGGGACCGCCGAGGGCGTCGCCGACCGCGGCCCCGACGAGGGCTCCGGTGATCCGTTCGTCCAGCGAAGGTCCGGTGCTTTCTTGTGCTTTGGGCGTCATGAACCGAATCATCCACCTGGACGGGCCGGTTGTGTGGCTTCCAGGAGTTCGGCGAGTTCCACGAGGTCGGTGCCGGTGAGGCGGGGGAGGGCGCAGCCCGAGAGGGTGCGGCAGGCGTCCCGCCAGGGCGGCGGGATCGAGTCGCCGCCGCCGAGGGCGCCGGTGAGCGCGCCGGCCAGGGCGGGGGCCGAGTCGGCGACCCGGGAGAGACAGGCGGCGGCGGGGACGGCCTCGGCGATCCGGCCGTGGGCGGCGGTGGCGAGGGCCAGGGCGACCGGGACGGTCTCGGCGGCGGCGATGCCGTAGCTGTAGACGTGGTCGACGATTTGGTGTTCGAGGAGGGGGACGATGGCGAACGCCGTGTCGGCGGTGCCGGTGAGGGTCAGGGCGTGGCGGGCGTTGCGGCCGATCTCGGTGGCCGCGGGGAGTTCGGTCAGCGCGGCGGCCACGCAGGTCTCCACCTCGGCGCCGGCGAGGGCGAGCGCGATGGCCGCCGCCATCGCGCGGGCGCCGTGCACCCCGTCGCCGTCCTGGGTGTAGCGGGCGTCGAACTCGGCGAGGTCGGCGGCGCGTTGGGGGTCGCCGGGGTGGGCGACGGCGAGCGCGCAGGCGCGGACGCAGGCGGCGTCGTCGAAGTAGTGCGGGTTGTCGTGGCCGGTGGCGGGCGGGCGCAGGCCGGTGGCGAGGTTGCCGAGGCCGGCGCGGACGGAGATCCGGGCCCGCAGGGGCAGTACCGCCGACTCGATCTCCGGGGCGCGTTCGGCCGCGACGGCGACCTCGGAGGCGACGGCGGTCCAGGTGAGGTCGATGGCGGCGCGGGTGCGCAGCTCACGGCTGAGGTCGGCGAGAGCGGTGTCGTCGCCGGCGCGCAGGACGGCCTCCGCGGCGAAGACTGCCCACTCGGCGTCGTCGGAGGGACCGAGGCGGAGCGGCTCGGGGGGCTGGTTCAGGGCGATGGGGACGGGGAGGGTGGTGGTCGCGTTCTGCTCGGCGAAGGTGTCGAGCTCCCGGGTGAGACGGCGGGTCCACTCCGGCATGCGGGCGGCGCGGTGGCGCGCGGCGGGCCAGCCGGCCGCGTCGCCCGCGGCGAGGCCCAGCAGGAGCCCCTCGATACGGCGCCGCTTCACCGCTGTCCCTCGCTGATGCCGTCCCGTACGGGGGTCAGCTCCCGGGCCTCCCGGGCTTCCAGGTCCCCCGCCCGGCCACCGCCACCGCCGGCCGGCGGGGAGGCGGGCGTGCAGGGGTGCGGTCCGGTCGGCCGGGAGGCCGGTGCCGACGTCGCGGGGCGTGACTCCGCCGCGCTTGTCAGCAGTTCCGCCACCTCCAGTACGTGGTGCCCCGCCATCGAGGGGAGGCAGCTGCCACGGGCCGGGCCGATGGCCGTCGCCCACTCCCTCGGGATCGCCGCCTCTCCCTGGGTGGCTCCCGCCAGCGCGCCGGCCACCGCCGCCGTCGTGTCCGCGTCGCGGCCCATGTTGACGGCCGTCAGCACCGCCTCCCGGAAGTCGCCGTCCGCCGCGGCGTACGCGCCGAAGGCCAGGGCCACCGCCTCCGGGGCCAGGTCGGTCCACGGGTAGCCGCCGATGACGACCGCCGAGCGGACCGCGCGTTCGCCCCGGTGGGCCACCGAGACCGCCCGCCGCAGGGAGCGTGCCGTCCACGAGTCGTCCGGTACCACCGCCAACGCGGCCGCCACCACCGCGGTCGGCGGTGCGCCCGCCGTCGCCGCTGCCACCCCCGCGGCGACGGCCTGGCCGCCGTAGATGCCCTCGCCCTCATGGCTCACCGAACCGTCGATCGCGACCAGCCGGGCCGCCTCGGCCGGCCGGCCCGCCGCGAAGACGCCGAAGGGGGCCGCCCGCATGGCCAGGCCGTCGCTCCAGGCGTGCCGGTGCTGGGCGGAGATGGGGGCGGCGAGGCCCCTGCGGAGGTTCTCCAGGGTGCCGCGCTCGCTGAAGCCGGCGCCCTTGAACGGGCCCTCGGCGCGGTCGGCGATCCATTCGTGCCAGGCCGCCTCGACGTGGGCGGTGGTGAGCGCCGAGCCGTGGCGGGCGAGGAGCAGGCCGGAGAAGATCGCGTACTCGGTGTCGTCCGTGCCGGCCGGTCGCTCGGCGACGTACCCCGTGATGCGGCCCCAGCGGGCGCGGATCTCGGAGGGCTTCATGTTCTCCGCCGGCGCCCCGAGCGCGTCTCCCACGGCCAGGCCCAGCAGTGCGCCCCGGGCCCGGTCGGGCAGCGGGGAGGCGCGCTCTTCGGGGGCGGGGACCGAGGGGGTGCAGACCATCGATGACATGGGCGGGCCTCTCCGGGAGGGGTCCCGCGCCGGAGCGCGGGACCGTTTGCGGATGTGTCCCACCAACGGCGGTTGACCGCAGCCTGCTGCACCTTCACATCACCCGGTCGACATGTGTGCGCAACATCGCGCAGGTGAGCGTCGAGAAGCAAACCTGCAGCTTAGCCCAGCCTTTCCTTGCTGGCGGCGGGGAATGGCGAGGCATAGTGTCGAGGTTGTCAAAAGATGGAATCAGTCCAGACTTAGCTTTGCCTCGGCTTGTTCGAGGCTGTCGAGACCTTCTTCAGAGATCTTTGGGGGATCCGCATGGCCGTCATCGACACCCAGGCGACGCTGCACGAGGCGCACCGCGACAACCACACCCACCGGGACGTGAACGGAGGGTGGCTGCGGCCCGCGGTCTTCGGTGCCATGGACGGGCTCGTCTCCAACCTCGCTCTGATCACCGGTGTCGCCGGCGGAGCCGTCAGCCATCGGACCATCGTCATCACCGGCCTCGCGGGACTGGCCGCCGGCGCCTTCTCCATGGCCGCCGGCGAGTACACCTCCGTCGCCTCGCAGCGCGAGCTGGTCGAGGCCGAGCTGGACGTGGAGCGCGGGGAGCTGCGCAGGCATCCGCAGGACGAGGAGGCCGAGCTGGCCGCCCTCTACGAGGCGAGAGGGGTCGAGGCCCCGCTCGCCCGGGAGGTCGCCCGGCAGCTGTCCGCCGACCCGGAGCAGGCCCTGGAGATACACGCCCGCGAGGAGCTCGGCATCGACCCCGGTGACCTGCCCTCGCCGCTGGTCGCCGCCGTGTCGTCCTTCGGCTCGTTCGCGCTGGGCGCGCTGCTGCCCGTACTGCCCTACCTGCTCGGCGCCGCCGCGCTCTGGCCCGCCCTGCTGCTCGCGTTCGCCGGGCTGTTCGGCTGCGGTGCCGTGGTGGCCAAGGTGACCGCGCGGAGCTGGTGGTTCAGCGGTCTGCGGCAGCTCGCGCTGGGCGGCGCCGCGGCCGGTGTGACATACGCCCTGGGCAGCCTGTTCGGGACCGCCGTAGGATAGATCTGCCGCTACTTATGCGAGGGACCGCATAAGTAGCCGTTACTCGCTGGTTTCGAATGCTTAACCACTGGGCATGAGCCGTAAGCACCGCAGGCAAGGACGCCTGACGGGTACCTGTGGGGTGTCGGCGACGCTCACCCCCGCCCCCGCGGACCAATGGACACGGATCTGTCCGGATCGGTCCCCCATCACCTTCGCCGCATCAGCGGTACCCGGCCGTAAACCCCTACGGCGTCCGCATGTTGGAACGGTGTATCCAGTTCCCGAGAACCGCTCCATCATGTAACCTGCGTGAAATTTCGCAACAAAAACGCAGAGGGCCAGCGTCGTCCCTCGGCACCTGCTATATGCCACTGACGACGACGGGAGAGCCGATGCGTACGCCGCGCCAGCCGTCCCAGCACTCCACGAATGGCCTGAACTGGTCGTTCATGGATGCTCGCCCTGCTGTGCAGGGTATGTACGACCCCCGCAACGAGCGCGACGCCTGTGGCGTCGGCTTTGTGGCCACCCTCACCGGCGAGGCGAGCCACGCGCTGGTCGACCAGGCGCTCACGGTTCTGCGCAACCTGGAGCACCGCGGCGCGACCGGCTCCGAGCCGGACTCCGGTGACGGCGCCGGCCTGCTCTCCCAGGTGCCCGACGCCTTCTTCCGTGAGGTGGCCGGATTCGAGCTGCCGGCGGCCGGTTCGTACGCCGTCGGTATCGCCTTCCTGCCCGAGGAGGGAGCCCAGGACGCCGTCTCACGGATCGAGACGATCGCCGCGGAAGAGGGCCTGACGGTCCTCGGCTGGCGCGAGGTCCCGGTCGCCCCGCAGCTGCTCGGCGCCACCGCCCGCTCCACCATGCCGGTCTTCCGGCAGATCTTCGTCACGGACCACGCCAGCGAGGGCATCGCGCTGGACCGCAAGGCGTTCGTGCTGCGCAAGCGCGCCGAGCGCGAGGGGGGCGTCTACTTCCCCTCGCTGTCCGCTCGGACCATCGTCTACAAGGGCATGCTGACCACCGGCCAGCTGGAGCCCTTCTTCCCGGACCTGTCCGACCGGCGCTTCGCGTCCGCGATCGCGCTCGTGCACTCCCGGTTCTCCACCAACACCTTCCCGTCGTGGCCGCTCGCCCACCCCTACCGGTTCGTCGCCCACAACGGTGAGATCAACACCGTCAAGGGCAACCGGAACTGGATGGTCGCCCGCGAGTCCCAGCTGGTCTCCGACCTGTTCGGCCCGCAGGACAAGCTCGACCGCGTCTTCCCGATCTGTACGCCCGACGCCTCCGACTCGGCGTCCTTCGACGAGGTGCTGGAACTCCTGCACCTGGGCGGGCGTTCGCTGCCGCACTCCGTGCTGATGATGATCCCGGAGGCGTGGGAGAACCACGACTCCATGGACCCGGCCCGCCGCGCCTTCTACGGCTACCACTCCACGATGATGGAGCCCTGGGACGGCCCCGCCTGCGTCACCTTCACCGACGGCACCCAGGTCGGTGCCGTTCTCGACCGCAACGGTCTGCGCCCGGGCCGCTACTGGGTCACCGACGAGGGCCTGGTCGTCCTCGGCTCCGAGGTCGGCGTCCTCGACATCGACCCCGCCAAGGTCGTCCGCAAGGGCCGGCTGCAGCCCGGCCGGATGTTCCTCGTCGACACCGCCGAGCACCGCATCATCGAGGACGACGAGATCAAGGCCGGCCTCGCCGCCGCCCAGCCCTACGCCGAGTGGCTGGAGGCCGGCGAGATCGAGCTCTCCGACCTGCCCGAGCGCGAGCACATCGTGCACACCCACGCCTCGGTCACCCGCCGCCAGCAGACCTTCGGCTACACCGAGGAGGAGCTGCGGGTCCTCCTCGCGCCGATGGCCAAGGCCGGTGCCGAGCCGATCGGCTCCATGGGCACCGACTCGCCGATCGCCGCGCTGAGCGAGCGCCCGCGCCTGCTCTTCGACTACTTCACCCAGCTGTTCGCGCAGGTCACCAACCCGCCGCTGGACGCCATCCGCGAAGAGCTCGTCACCTCGCTGCGGTCCTCCCTCGGCCCGTCGGGCAACCTGCTCGACCCCAACGCCGCCTCCTGCCGCTCGGTCGTGCTGCCCTTCCCGGTGATCGACAACGACGAGCTGGCCAAGCTCATCCACATCAACGCCGACGGCGACATGCCCGGCTTCAAGGCCGCGACCCTGTCCGGTCTGTACCGGGTCTCCGGCGGCGGCGACGCGCTCGCCGCGCGCATCGAGGAGATCTGCGCCGAGGCCGACGCGGCCATCGAGAACGGCGCCCGGCTGATCGTCCTGTCGGACCGGCACTCGGACGCCGAGCACGCGCCGATCCCCTCGCTGCTGCTCACCGCGGCCGTCCACCACCACCTCATCCGCACCAAGCAGCGCACCCAGGTGGGCCTGCTCGTCGAGGCCGGTGACGTCCGCGAGGTCCACCACGTCGCCCTGCTGATCGGGTTCGGCGCCGCCGCCGTCAACCCGTACCTGGCCATGGAGTCCGTCGAGGACCTGACCCGCGCGGGCACCTTCCTGCCGGACATGGAGTCCGACCAGGCCATCCGGAACCTGATCTACGCCCTCGGCAAGGGCGTCCTGAAGGTCATGTCCAAGATGGGCATCTCCACGGTCGCCTCCTACCGGGGCGCCCAGGTCTTCGAGGCCGTCGGCCTGGACACCGCGTTCGTCGAGAAGTACTTCAACGGCACCGCCACCAAGATCGGCGGCGTCGGCATCGACGTCATCGCCAAGGAGGTGGCCGCCCGCCACGCCAAGGCCTACCCGGCCTCCGGCATCGCGCCGGCCCACCGCGCCCTGGACATAGGCGGCGAGTACCAGTGGCGCCGCGAGGGCGAGCCGCACCTGTTCGACCCGGAGACGGTCTTCCGCCTCCAGCACTCGACGCGGGCCAACCGCTACGACATCTTCAAGAAGTACACGGACCGGGTGAACGAGCAGTCCGAGCGGCTGATGACGCTCCGCGGGCTCTTCGGCTTCAAGAGCGACCGTCCGTCGATCTCCGTCGACGAGGTCGAGCCGGTCTCCGAGATCGTCAAGCGCTTCTCCACCGGCGCCATGTCCTACGGCTCCATCTCGCGCGAGGCCCACGAGACCCTCGCCATCGCCATGAACCAGCTGGGCGGCAAGTCCAACACCGGTGAGGGCGGCGAGGACCCGGACCGGCTCTACGACCCGGCACGGCGCAGCGCCATCAAGCAGGTCGCCTCCGGCCGCTTCGGCGTGACCTCCGAGTACCTGGTCAACGCCGACGACATCCAGATCAAGATGGCACAGGGCGCCAAGCCCGGCGAGGGCGGCCAGCTGCCCGGCCACAAGGTCTACCCGTGGGTCGCCAGGACCCGGCACTCCACCCCGGGCGTCGGCCTGATCTCCCCGCCGCCGCACCACGACATCTACTCCATCGAGGACCTGGCCCAGCTGATCCACGACCTCAAGAACGCGAACCCGCAGGCGCGGATTCACGTCAAGCTGGTCTCCGAGGTCGGCGTCGGCACGGTCGCCGCGGGCGTGTCGAAGGCCCACGCGGACGTCGTACTCATCTCCGGCCACGACGGCGGCACCGGCGCCTCCCCGCTGACCTCGCTGAAGCACGCGGGCGGCCCCTGGGAGCTGGGCCTGGCCGAGACCCAGCAGACCCTGCTGCTCAACGGCCTGCGGGACCGGATCGTCGTGCAGACCGACGGCCAGCTGAAGACCGGCCGGGACGTGGTCATCGCCGCGCTGCTCGGCGCCGAGGAGTTCGGTTTCGCCACCGCGCCGCTCGTCGTCTCCGGCTGCATCATGATGCGGGTCTGCCACCTCGACACCTGCCCGGTCGGCGTCGCCACCCAGAACCCGGTGCTGCGCGACCGCTTCTCCGGCAAGGCCGAGTACATCGTGAACTTCTTCCGGTTCATCGCCGAGGAGGTCCGCGAGATCCTCGCCGAGCTGGGCTTCCGTTCCATCGAGGAGGCCGTCGGCCACGCCGAGTCGCTCGACGTCACCCGTGCCGTGAACCACTGGAAGGCGCAGGGCCTTAACCTGGCCCCGCTCTTCCACGTGCCCGAGCTGCCCGAGGGCGCGTCCCTGCACCAGACCGTCGCCCAGGACCACGGCCTGGAGAAGGCCCTGGACAACGAGCTGATCAAGCTCGCCTCGGACGCCCTGGCCGCCTCCAGCGCCACCGACGCCCAGCCGGTGCGTGCCCAGATCAAGGTCCGCAACATCAACCGCACGGTCGGCACCATGCTCGGCCACGAGGTGACGAAGAAGTTCGGCGGCGCCGGCCTGCCCGAGGACACCATCGACATCACGTTCACCGGCTCGGCGGGCCAGTCCTTCGGCGCCTTCCTGCCGCGCGGTGTCACCCTCCGCCTGGAGGGCGACGCCAACGACTACGTCGGCAAGGGCCTCTCCGGCGGCCGGATCATCGTGCGCCCCGACCGCAACGCCGACCATCTCGCCGAGTTCTCCACGATCGCGGGCAACACCATCGCGTACGGCGCGACCGGCGGCGAGCTGTTCCTGCGCGGTCGTACCGGCGAGCGGTTCTGCGTCCGCAACTCCGGTGCGCTGGTGGTCTCGGAGGGTGTGGGCGACCACGGCTGCGAGTACATGACCGGCGGTCACGCGGTGGTCCTGGGCGAGACGGGCCGCAACTTCGCGGCCGGCATGTCCGGTGGCATCGCCTACGTCATCGACCTGGACCACGACAACGTCAACATCGGCAACGTGGACGCCGTCGAGGCCCTGGACGACACGGACAAGCAGTGGCTGCACGACGTGGTGCGCCGGCACGCGGAGGAGACCGGCTCCACGGTCGCCGAGAAGCTGCTCGCCGACTGGGACACGGCCGTACGGCGATTCAGCAAGATCATCCCCAGCACGTACAAGGCAGTGCTCGCCGCCAAGGACGCCGCCGAGCGAGCGGGTCTCTCCGAGACCGAGATCACCGAGAAGATGATGGAGGCGGCGACCAATGGCTGACCCGAAGGGCTTCCTGAACCACGGCCGCGAGGTCGCCCGGAGCCGTCCCGTCACCGAACGCGTCCAGGACTGGAACGAGGTCTACGTCCCCGGCTCGCTGCTGCCGATCATCAGCAAGCAGGCCAGCCGGTGCATGGACTGCGGCATCCCGTTCTGCCACAACGGCTGTCCGCTCGGGAACCTGATCCCCGAGTGGAACGACTTCGCCTACCGCGAGGACTGGACGGCCGCCTCGGAGCGCCTGCACGCGACCAACAACTTCCCGGAGTTCACCGGCCGCCTCTGCCCGGCCCCGTGCGAGTCGGCGTGCGTGCTCGGCATCAACCAGCCGGCCGTCACCATCAAGAACGTCGAGGTCTCGATCATCGACAAGGCGTGGGACGCGGGCACCGTCGCCCCGCAGGCCCCCGAGCGCCTGTCCGGCAAGACCGTCGCCGTGATCGGCTCGGGCCCCGCGGGTCTGGCCGCCGCCCAACAGCTGACCCGGGCCGGCCACACGGTCGCCGTCTACGAGCGCGCCGACCGCGTCGGCGGTCTGCTCCGCTACGGCATCCCCGAGTTCAAGATGGAGAAGCGGCACATCAACCGCCGTATCGAGCAGATGCGCGCGGAGGGCACCCGCTTCCGTACCGGTATCGAGATCGGCCGTGACCTCAAGGCGACCGACCTGAAGAAGCGGTACGACGCGGTCGTGATCGCCGCCGGCGCCACGACCGCCCGTGACCTGCCGGTCCCGGGACGCGAACTGAACGGCGTCCACCAGGCGATGGAGTACCTGCCGCTGTCGAACAAGGTCCAGGAGGGCGACTACGTCACCTCCCCGATCTCGGCCGAGGGCAAGCACGTGGTCGTCATCGGCGGCGGCGACACCGGAGCGGACTGCGTGGGCACCGCCCACCGCCAGGGCGCGGCCTCCGTCACCCAGCTGGAGATCATGCCCAGGCCGGGCGAGGACCGGGCGGCGCACCAGCCGTGGCCGACCTTCCCGATGCTGTACAAGGTCACCTCGGCGCACGAGGAGGGCGGTGAGCGGGTCTACTCCGTCTCCACCACCCACTTCGAGGGCGACGAGGACGGCAACGTCCAGTGGCTGCACCTCACCGAGGTGGAGTTCGTCGACGGCAGGCTGACGCCGAAGCCGGGCACCGAGCGCCGGATCCCGGCCCAGCTGGTCACACTCGCCATGGGCTTCACCGGCACCGACCGGGACAACGGCCTGGTCGAGCAGTTCGGTCTCGACCTCGACGAGCGCGGCAACGTCGCCCGCGACGCAGAGTTCCAGACCAACGTGCCCGGCGTCTTCGTCGCCGGTGACGCCGGCCGCGGCCAGTCCCTGATCGTGTGGGCGATCGCGGAGGGCCGCTCGGCCGCCAAGGGCGTCGACCGCTTCCTGACCGGAGCGAGCGAACTCCCGGCCCCGATCCGGCCGACGGACCGTTCGCTGACGGTCTGACCCCCGAAGAAACTCCCGTACAACGGCGTACGGAACAGTGACGGCGCCTGCCCCACAGTCCCCGACCGGACGACTGGGCAGGCGCCGCCGCGTCTCCGCGGTCAAGTAACCTCGGCCTCCTGAACCAGGGCGAGGGGGAACAGGGCATGGCGGCGATCAGTCTCAGCAAGGTGGAGGAGACCGCGCCCGCGCTGGTCGGCGCCTACCGCTCCGCCGGGGTCTCCCTCGCCAAACACGGTCTCGACGGACTGCGCGCCGCCGTCTACCTGGTCGTCGACTACTCCGGCTCCATGAAGCCGTACTACGCGGACGGCAGCGTGCAGAGGCTCGCCGACCGGGTCCTCGGCCTCTCCGCGCACCTGGACGACGACGGGCGGGTGCCCGTCGTCTTCTTCTCCACCGACGTCGACGCGGTCGCCGACATCGAACTCGCCGGGCACGAGGGCCGTATCGAGAAGATCGCGGCCGGGCTCGGGCACATGGGGAAGACCAGCTACCACCTGGCCATGGACGCCCTCATCGACCACTACCTGGACAGCGGCGCCACCGCGCCCGCCCTGGTCGTCTTCCAGACCGACGGCGGCCCGATCAACAAGCCCGCCGCCGAACGCTACCTGTGCAAGGCGGCCAGGCTGCCGTTGTTCTGGCAGTTCGTCGGCTTCGGCGACCCGCACAGCAGGCAGTTCGACTTCCTGCGCAAGCTCGACGAACTGGCGGTGCCGGGCAAGCGCGTGGTGGACAACGCGGGTTTCTTCCACGCCGGTTCGGACCCGGGGAAGGTGCCGGACGGTGAGCTGTACGACCGTCTCGTCGGCGAGTTCCCGCGATGGCTGGCGGCGGCGCGGGCGGCGGGCGTCGTGCGGGGCGACTGAGCCGGCCGACTTTACGCGGCCCCGTTGGCTGTAGCGCCGCGGCGTGCCACCCTGAGGGGTGATCCGGCGGGGAGGCGACGCGACGTATGGACGACGCGGCACGAACGGTGAACGGCTCGGTACGGGCGGGGACTTCGGCCGGCAGGGTGAACCCGCCCGGCAAGGGTGAGAGGCTCGCGGACTGGGCCGACGGGCGCCTTGGGATATACGGCCTGGCCAAGGCCAACATGCGCAAGGTGTTCCCGGACCACTGGTCCTTCATGCTGGGCGAGGTCTGCCTGTACAGCTTCCTCATCCTGATCCTGACGGGCATCTACCTCACCCTGTTCTTCGAGCCCAGCGGCGCCGAGGTGGTCTACCACGGCTCCTACGAGCCGATGAACGGCATCGTCATGACCAAGGCGTACGAGTCGACCCTGCACATCAGCTTCGACGTGCGCGGCGGACTGCTGATCCGGCAGATCCACCACTGGGCGGCGCTGGTCTTCGTGGCCGGGATGTTCGTCCACATGATGCGGGTGTTCTTCACCGGCGCCTTCCGCAAGCCGCGCGAGGTCAACTGGCTGTTCGGGTGGACCCTGCTGTTCCTCGCCATCCTCACCGGCCTGACCGGCTACTCGCTCCCGGACGACCTGCTCTCGGGCACCGGAGTCCGGTTCGCCGACGGCGCGATCCTGTCGGTCCCGATCGTCGGCTCGTACATCTCGTTCTTCCTGTTCGGCGGCGAGTTCCCGGGCCACGACATCATCTCCCGGTTCTTCCCGATCCACGTCCTGCTGCTGCCCGGGATCATGCTGGGGCTGGTGGTGGCCCACCTGATCCTGGTCTTCTACCACAAGCACACCCAGTACCCCGGCCCCGGACGCGATCAGAAGAGCGTCGTCGGCATGCCCTTCCTGCCGGTCTACATGGCCAAGGCCGGGGGCTTCTTCTTCCTCACCTTCGGCATCCTCGCGATCATCGGCGCCATCGCCACCATCAACCCGGTGTGGGCGTTCGGGCCCTACCGCCCGGACCTGGTCACCACGGGCGCGCAGCCCGACTGGTACCTCGGCTTCTCCGAGGGACTGATCCGCGTCATGCCCGGCTGGGAGATCAACGCCTGGGGCCACACCCTGGAGCTGGGCGTCTTCATCCCCTTCTCGGTCTTCCCGCTCTTCCTGCTGGCCATCGGGGTCTACCCGTTCGTCGAGGCGTGGATCACCGGCGACAAGCGCGAGCACCACATCCTCGACCGCCCGCGCAACGTCCCCGTCCGCACCGCCCTCGGCGTGGCCTGGCTCAGCATCTACGGCGTCCTGCTGATCGGCGGCGGCAACGACGTCGTCGCCACCCATCTCCATCTCTCCATCAACGCGATCACCTGGTTCGTGCGGATCTCCGTCTTCGTCGCCCCCGTCCTCGCCTTCGTCACCACCAAGCGGATCTGTCTCGGCCTGCAGCTCCGGGACCGCGACAAGGTGCTGCACGGCAGGGAGACCGGCCTCATCAAGATGCTTCCGCACGGCGAGTACATCGAGGTCCACGAACCCCTCAGCCAGGGCAGCCTGTTCGTCCTCACCCAGCACGAACAGAACCCGCCCTACGAGATCGGCCCGGCCGAGGACGCGAACGGGGTACGCCGCAGGGTCACCCTCGTCCAGCGGGTCCGCGCGAGCCTGGCGAAGGGCATGTACGGCCCGGACACCCACGTCCCGAAGCCGACCCGGGAGGAGTTCAGGGAACTGACCAGCGGCGATCACCACTAGGCCGTGTCTGACAATGATCACGATGCTGGTTGGCGGAGCCACAGGATGAGCGAGGCGAGTTCGAGTCCGGCCTGGTAGCGGGTGGCGAGTTTGTCGAAGTGGGTTGCGACGGCGCGGAACTGTTTGAGCCGGTTGACGCATCTCTCCACGACGTTGCGGTGTCTGTACGCCTGTGCGTCGAAGACGGGCGGACGGCCTCCCCGGGAGCCCCGGCGGAGCCGATTGGCCTGCTGGTCTCGACGTTCCGGGATGGTGGCGGCGATGCCGTGACGTCTGCACCACGCGCGAATAGCCCGGGATGAGTACGCCTTGTCGCCCAAGACTCTGTCCGGGCGGGTACGGGGACGACCCCGCCCGGCACGTGGGATGCGGATCGCGTCCATCACCGAAACGAACATGGTGGAGTCGTTGACGTTACCCGGCGTGAGAACCAGGG